>JAKSPH010000044.1 GCA_024404975.1 Clostridia bacterium
TTGAACGGGAGAGATGCGTATTTCGGGTCTTCTGATTTTGAAAGTGCCTTGGCATTGGCGAATCCTGCGACTCCGAGAGGAATCACGGCATGCTCGCATCCGCCGGTGACTATTGCGTCAGCATAGCCGTGCCTGATCGCTCTGAAAGCCTCTCCGATGCAGTTGGTGGAGGTCGCACATGCTGTCACAACATCGATGCAAGGTCCCTTGCAGTTGTTGTGGATGGCGATGTTGCCGGCTGCGATGTTGGAGATCATGGTCGCTTTCTGCGGGATGACGTTTGCGGCATCGCTTCCCTTCATCTGCGTGAAGGCAACGGTGGTACGCATCATAGCGTTGAGTTCGCCGCCGCTCTTTTTGCAGATGCCGTCAAGCAATCCGCCGAAGAGCCAATAGTTGGCGAAAATCAGACGGTATACGAAAGTGGAACGTCTGCCGAGGGTATCGAACATTTCGGCAACGGGTTTGGTAAGGTGAGATCTGAAGGGGTGATTCTCGATGTTTGCACACGCCTCGGAGAGAATTCCGACGGGGGTGTGAGGTTTGGGCGCGGACGCGTGGCCGCCATTGGAATTGACTTCGTACTTGACGTTGATCATTCCCTTTTCGGCGATACCGATCAGGGCGCATTCGCCCTTGACACCGGGGAAGATGCCTTCGACAACGGCGCCGCCTTCGTCAACGACGAGCGCGGGATGGATGCCCTGCTCTTTGAAGTAATCGCGGATATGGACGGCACCTTTTCCGTTCACCTCTTCACCGCCGCTGAACGCGAAGTATACGTCGTGTTCGGGAGTGAAGCCGGATTTGATGAGCTGTTCAGCGCCGTAGAGAACGCTGTTGAAGGTAACTTTAGTATCGAGCGCGCCTCTGCCCCAGAGAACGCCGTTTTCGATAACGCCGTCAAAAGCGGGTTTCTCCCACGCTTCGGGAACGTCAACGGGGACGACGTCGTAGTGCGCCATCAGAACGGCGGGATCTCCCGCGGTTTTTCCCTTCCAACGGAAGAGGAGCGCACGGTCGTCCATACGGGTGAGCGTCGCGGTTTCGAAAACGTGAGGATAGAGCGTCGGAAGAAGATCTATGAGTTTTCGGAACTCGGCTTCGTCCTCTTCTTCGTGATTGACGCGGGAAACGGTCTTGCAACGGAGGAGTGCCTGCAAGCAGGTAACGGCACCGTCGCGGTCGAATTCCTCGACGGAAGTATCTGCCGTCAGGTCATCGGCACTGGGTTTGAACGCCAAGGCACGGATAACGAGAAAGGCAAGGAAAAGAACGAGAACACCGAGAACTGAAAGTGTAACGATCAAAGCAGGTGACATGATGTTTTATCCTTTCGGGCAATTAAAGCCATCCTTTTTTATAAAGAATACGGGAGTAACCGAGGGTGAAGATAACGCCGACAGGTACCATGATACCTACGGTTGACGCGTTGAGCGCGGGAATGGAGATAAAGAGAACGAGCATCAGCGCGATGGGAGCAAGTCCGATCTTCGGGTTCTTGGAAACGAACACGACACCGAGACCGCCGAAGAGCGCGGGAAGGATCTGTGCGAACGCGGCGTTGAGCGCGGGTGCTTCGAGGATGGGAGTCAGCGGAATGATGAGAAGAACGCCGACCATGATGATCACCATCGTAACGATACTCGAAACGGCGATGGAGATGGTGGAGATGACTTCGCCTTCCTCGGAGGATGCTTTCACGCCGGCGCGTTCCATCGCGTCAAGAGCACAAGGAAGTTTGAGGTTGGAGATGTTTCCGGTAACGAAGGAGAGGTAAGCACCGCCCGCACCGAGCATCGGCACATAGGTGAAGATCTCAATGATCCCGACCGCCCAATACATGGGGCAAACGGCGATGACACCGTCGATGAGGGGTTTCCATTTCGGAAGCGCGCCGAAGGAGACGGCGACCGCAAACGGGAAGATGAGGATGAGGAGGCAGAGAAGAAGTCCGCTGATCATACCGATCTTGTGCGTGGCTTTCATATAGGGGGTATTCAGAAATTCCTGTTCCATTTTACTCTTCTCCTTTCTCATCCGAGCCAATTGGTGTAGGGGATCGCCATTGCCATTCCGACGATCAGGCTGAGCGGAAGCGCATAATCGGTGATCCAACGTACTTTATACTTTTTCGAGATCACGCCGCAAATCATCATGATCACGGCGGAGGTTACCATAACGAGGGGAGGCACAAGGCAGGACGTATCTCCGTGGAAGAGATTGGACACATCGCAGAACACGTAGCCGAGGAACGCGGCGATCATTCCGAGGAACATCGAGTTGTTGAAGATCTCGCTCCAGCGTTTGTCCTTGGATTCCATCTTGATCAGTCCGCCCTGGATCTTCTTTGTGAGAAGCGGAACGAGGATCAGACCGACGATGATACCGAAGGTCATAACAAAAGCGACCGTAACAAAATCGGAAGCGTCGGAAACCGTCGTAGCGGTATCAAGCCCGAGAGCGCCGAGCGCGGAGCCCGCCGCAACGGTTTCATAACTCAAAGAACCGATGACGGAAAGGCGAAGCCACGGAAGCGCGATGCCGAGACTCTTGGAAAGAGCGATGACACCGACCAGAATCGCGATGGCGGGTGCAATTGTAAAGAGGATGGCGGAAGTGACGGTCTTTTTGATCACGTTTCCGTCCATGCCGAGTTCTTTGGAACGGCGAAGCGCACGTACGAGAAACAGAACGGACTGTCCGAGTACGGCAACAATGATAATACCGACCAAAATAAACAACAGAGGGTGATTAACACTGAACTCCATTTTTCTACTCCTTTTCTGTATAAATATGATTTTATTATAAACCCCGACTTTTGTTTTGTCAAGAATAATGCGAAAAAACCGCGTTTTGAAGCAAAAAAACGCGAAGGAGCGAAAAAAACGGAAGGATCTCCGACGGTGAGGATTTCCCGCGTTTACCGTGCAAAAATTACGGTTTTTCGTTAAAAAATAAACGATTGCTTTTTTCGGGAAAACGCTTGACAAGCCAAAAAAACCGTGTTATAATGCACTTGTCAAAAACGATGACCGAAAACCAGTAAGCGATCAGAAGCAAGCACAGAGAACCGTCGGTCGGTGAAAGACGGAGTTGCCGGATCTGCCGAATACATTTCGCGAGTTGCATACCGAACCGAAAGAAGTAGATTATGCCGGGTCCGCCCGTAACAGCGTTAAGGTATAAGCGGGTTTTCCTGCCGTGCCTGAGTGGCCGGTCTTCCGGCAATAGAGGTGGTACCGCGGTAGTTTTATCGCCCTCTGCTAAAACAGCAGGGGGCTTTTTGTTTTCCCTGCGGACAATTTAAGGGAGTACCAAAAAGTTATGACCATCATTGACGTTCTCGAACAAAACGCTCTGCAATTCGGCGGTGAGACCGCTCTCGTCGAAATCAACCCGCAATTTGAGCCGGAGAGCCGTTTGACCTGGCGCGACTACGCGCTGACGCAGCCGGAACCCGGCGAACCCTTCCGCCGTGAGATCACCTGGGAAGAATTCGACAAAAAGGCAAACCGATTCGCCAACCTCCTTCTCTCCCGCGGCGCAAAGCGCGGTGAGAAAGTTTCCATTCTTCTGATGAACTCCATCGAGTGGCTGCCTGTGTACTTCGGAATTCTCAAAGCCGGATGCATCGTCGTGCCGCTCAATTACCGTTACACCGCCGAGGAGATCCGGTACTGCCTCGGCAAATCCGACAGTTCCTTCCTCATCTTCGGTCCCGAATTCGTCGGCCGTATGGAGGAGATCTGCGACAGACTGCCCGCCATCCGGGATATGTTCTACGTCGGAGAGGACTGTCCGACCTTCGCCGACAGCTACGAAGATATGATCGTATACTGTTCCTCGCACTCGCCGCGCATCACCATTACCGAAGACGATGACGCCGCGATCTACTTCTCGTCCGGAACGACCGGATTCCCGAAAGCCATTCTTCACGCGCACAGAAGTCTGATTCACTCGGCGAGAGCGGAGCAGAATCACCACAAGCAGACACACGACGACGTGTTTCTCTGCATTCCTCCTCTGTACCATACCGGTGCGAAAATGCACTGGTTCGGCTCCTTCCTCGTCGGAGGCAGAGCCGTTCTGCTCAAGGGAACGAAGCCGGAATGGATCTTCAAAGCCGTTTCCGACGAACACTGTTCCATCGTGTGGCTCCTCGTGCCGTGGGCGCAGGACATTCTCGACGCGATCGACCGCGGAGATATCCGGCTTGAAGATTACGAACTTGATCAGTGGCGCTTGATGCACATCGGTGCGCAACCCGTTCCCCCCTCGCTCATCCGCCGCTGGCTGAACGTTTTCCCGCACCACAAATATGACACGAACTACGGTCTTTCCGAATCCATCGGCCCCGGCTGTGTGCATCTCGGTATGGACCACCCCGACAAGGTCGGCGCGATCGGAAAAGCCGGTTTCGGCTGGAAAGTCCGCATCGTCGCGCCGAACGGTCAGCCCGTCAAACGCGGCGAAGTCGGCGAACTCTGTGTCAGCGGTCCCGGTGTGATGAAATGTTATTATAAAGATGAAGAAGCGACACGCGAAGTTTTGAAAGACGGTTGGCTCTTCACCGGCGATATGGCGATGGAGGACAACGACGGATTCATCTTCCTCGTTGACCGAAAGAAAGACGTCATCATCACGGGCGGTGAGAATCTGTACCCCGTTCAGATCGAAGATTTCATCCGCAAGAACGACTGTGTCAAGGACGTTGCCGTCATCGGTCTGCCCGACGCCCGTTTAGGTGAGATCGCCGCCGCCATCGTTCAGGTCAAGGAAGGATTCTCCCTGACGGAAGAAGAACTCAACGATTTCTGCGTGGGACTTCCCCGCTACAAGCGCCCGAGAAAGATCATCTTTGCGGACGTGCCGAGAAACCCGACCGGAAAGATCGAGAAGCCCGTGCTTCGCGCAAAATACTGCGGCGAGAGTTTGGTCGCACAGCAGATTTCCCACTAATGAAACGAGGTTGACAATATGAAAAAGATTATGCTCGGAAATGCCGCCGTAGCGCAGGGCGCTTACGAAGCCGGTGTGCATTTCGTTTCTTCTTATCCCGGTACTCCGAGTACGGAGATCACCGAATGTATGGCAACTTACCCCAAAGAGGACGTGTTCGTCGAATGGGCGCCGAATGAAAAAGTCGCGGCGGAAGCCGTGATCGGTGCCGCGATCGCCGGAGGCCGTGCGATGACCTGCTGCAAGCACGTCGGTCTGAACGTGATGGCGGATCCCGTGTTCACGGATTCGTATATTGGCGTGAACGGCGGTGCGGTATTCTGCGTTGCGGACGATCCCGGTATGCACTCTTCCCAGAACGAGCAGGATTCCCGCCACTACGCGAAGGCGGCGAAGATCGCCATGCTTGAACCGGCGGATTCCGCGGAATGCCTCGCCTTTACGAAAGCGGCGTTCGATCTCTCCGAAGAATTCGATACCCCCGTGTTCCTCCGTCTTTCGACGAGAGTGTCCCATTCGCAGTCCATGGTGGAGATCTCTCCCCGTGAAAACCGTGAGATCAAGCCCTACGAAAAAAACATTCCCAAGAACGATCAAACGCCACGTCGTTGTCGAAGAACGTACACAAAAGTTGACAAAATACGCAGAAAACTGCATTTTCAACAAGATCGAAGATAACAATTCCAAGATCGGCGTTATCACCGCCGGTATCTCTTACGAGTACGCGAAAGAGGCGCTCGGCAACCGTGTGAACTACCTCAAGCTCGGTATGGTTTATCCCATTTCCGCCGACCTTCTGAAAAAATTTGCCGAAGGACTCGACCGCGTTTACGTCATTGAGGAACTCGATCCCGTGATCGAAGAAACCTGCCTTGCCGCGGGAATCCCCGTGATCGGAAAATCCGCGTTCACCCTGCTCGGCGAATACACGCCCGCCATGATCGCGAAGGCGGTCTTTGACGAAGAAGCGCCCGCCGGCGTTTCGACGGACAAGCAGATCCCGATGCGTCCTCCCGTTCTCTGCCCCGGTTGCCCTCACAGAGGAACCTTCTACGTTCTGAAAAAACTCGGACTTACCGTTTCCGGCGATATCGGATGCTACACGCTCGGTGCGGTCGCGCCTCTCGCGAGTGTGGACACGACCATTTGCATGGGCGCATCCATCAGCGCGGCACACGGTATGGCGGCGGTGCGCGGCGGCGAGTTCAACAAGAAACTCGTCAGCGTGATCGGCGACTCCACCTTCATGCACTCCGGCATCACGGGACTTTCCGACATTGTTTATACTAAAGGCGCGAACACCGTGATCATCCTCGACAACTCCATCACGGGCATGACGGGACATCAGGATAACCCCACGACCGGAAAGACCATCCGCGGAGAGGCGACAAGACAAGTCGACCTCATCAAACTCTGCCAAGGGCTTGGCGTGGAACACATCCGCGTGGCGGATCCCTTCGACGTGAAGGCGTTTGAAGCCGCCGTCAAAGAGGAAGTCGAACGCGACGACGTTTCCGTGATCATCGCTCAGCGTCCCTGCGCTCTTCTCAAATCCGTGAAATACACTGGGCATTGCGAAGTTTCCGACAAGTGCAAAAAATGCAAAGTCTGCATGAAACTCGGTTGCCCCGCCATCAGTGTGGATCAGAACGGCAACGTCAAGATCGACAGAACCCAATGCAACGGCTGCGGTCTTTGTGTCGGCGTATGTCCCTTCCACGCGATCGAAAAGAAAGATTGAGGTAACGGTATGAGCAACACGAAAAATATTATGATCGTCGGCGTCGGCGGTCAAGGCACACTTCTTGCCAGCCGTATTCTCGGCAATGCCGTGATCAAGGCGGGGTACGACGTGAAAGTTTCCGAAGTACACGGCATGAGCCAACGCGGCGGAAGCGTTACCACTTACGTGAAATACGGAGAAGAAGTTTTCTCTCCGATCATCGGAAAGGGAGAGGCGGATATCATTCTCGCGTTTGAGAAACTCGAAGCGCTCCGCGCCCTTCCCTTCCTCAAAAAGGGCGGAAAGATGATCGTCAACGATCAGCGGATCAACCCGATGCCCGTCATCACGGGAGCGATGGAATACCCCGAAGGTATCCTTGAAGAACTCGCGGAAAAGACGAATCTCACCGCCATCGACGCGCTGAAACTCGCCGAGGAAGCGGGTTCCGTCAAAGCCGTGAACGTCGTTCTCATCGGTCTGATGGCGAAGAACACCGCTCTGCCCTACGATCTTTGGGTGGAAACCGTCCGCGAGACCGTTCCCCCGAAATTCCTTGAAATCAACCTCAAAGCATTTGACCTCGGATACCGTTCGTAAACGGTACTCCCTCTCCCAAGGAGAAGATTATGAAATCACGAAATATTGTTCTTCGCCTGTTCGTGTATCTGATCGGACTTGCCGTGATCGCCGTCGGGATCAATCTCTCGAAACTCTCGGCGCTCGGCATTTCTCCCGTCAGTTCCATTCCCGGCGTTCTCTCCGCGAGATTTCCGCAGTTCTCACTCGGAAGCATGGTGATCCTCGTTTACTGCCTTCTGGTGGCGGCGCAGGCGATCGTCCTGCGGAAAGAGTTTAAGCTCGTCAACATTCTCGGCGTCCCCGTAGCGATCGTGTTCGGTTGGCTCGTTGACTTCGTCGGCGTGTCCGCATTCCGTCTGACACTCGCGGGGCTTGATCTCGGCATTGACCGCGAATTTCACGGTCTGATGGCGGGGATCGCCGCTCCGCAGACGCTGTTCGGCAAAATCTGCGTTCTGCTCGTCAGCATCGCCGTGATCGCTCTCGGCGTTTGCATCTATCTTCGTCCGAAACTCGTTCCGATGCCCGCGGAGGGGCTTGCCGCCGCCTTTGCCGGTGTATGGAAAAAGCCGTTCGGGAACTGCAAAACGGGCGTGGATTTCACGATGATCTTCATCGCTTTTATACTTCAGGTCGTCCTTCTCGGCGGATTTGCACCCATTTTCAACGGGACTTCGGTGGTCGGTGCGGGAACTCTTCTCTCCGCACTCCTCGTCGGACAGACCGTCAAATTTCTGAACACCTATCTGTTCAAATTCTCACAGAAAAAAGAGGGCTGACATGAACAGCGCATCATTGGAATATACCGACCGCGAATCCCTCAAAGCGATTCAGGACGAACGGCTCATCAATACCGTAAAACGCTCTTATGAGCGTGTCGAGTGTTTCCGTCTGCGGATGCAGGAAATTGGGCTTATCCCCGACGACATCCACGGAACGGAGGACCTCGCAAAACTCCCCTTCTCTTACAAAAAAGACCTCCGCGATTACTACCCTTACGGTCTGTTCGCCGAGCCGATGGAAAACGTGGCGAGAGTCCACGCGAGTTCCGGCACGACAGGAAAACGCATCGTCGTCGGTTACACGAAAAACGACCTTGAAATGTGGGCGGACTGCATCGCGAGAATGATGCGTGAAGTCGGCGTAACGGAAAAAGACTTCGTGCAGGTTTCCTTCGGATACGGCTTGTTCACCGGCGGATTCGGTGTACACGCAGGCGCCGAGAAGATCGGGGCGACCGTCATTCCGATCTCGTCGGGAAACACGGCGAACCAGATTCAGACTATGATAGATTTCGGTGCGACCGTGCTTTGCTCGACGCCTTCTTACGCGATGTACCTCGCCGAGGAGATCGAACGCCTCGGGCTGAAAGATCAGCTCAAACTCCGCATCGGTATTTTCGGCGCGGAACCCTGGTCGGAAGAAATGCGCGGAAAAATCGAACGGACGCTCGGCATCAAGGCGTATGATATATACGGACTTTCCGAAGTCATGGGTCCCGGCGTTGCCGGAGAATGCCGATTCCAGAACGGTATGCACGTATGGGAGGACAATTTCATTCCCGAAATCATCGATCCCGACACGGGTGACGTCCTTCCGCTCGGCGCGACCGGGGAACTCGTGTTCACTTCCCTCACGAAAGAGGCGTTCCCCGTCATCCGTTACCGCACCCGCGATATCTGTTCTCTGATCCCCGAAAAATGCCCGTGCGGAAGAACGCATATCCGTATGCACAAACCGCAGGGACGTTCGGACGATATGCTCATCATCCGCGGCGTGAACGTATTCCCATCGCAGATCGAGGAAGTACTCCTCAAAGTCAGCGGAAAAGAGATCACACCCAACTATCAGATCATTCTCGACCGTGTCAACAACACGGACACCTTCGATATCAACGTGGAGATGTCGGATGCCTTCTTCGCGGACGATATCAAGTCCATTGAAAAGACGGAAAAGACCATTACGGAAGGACTCCGTTCTACCCTCGGAATCGGCGCGAAAGTCCACCTTGTCAACCCCAAGAGCATCGTGAGAAGCGAAGGCAAGGCAAAGCGCGTGATCGACAACCGCCAAGGCAAGATTTAAGGAGGATAAGACCATGATCATCAAGCAACTGTCCGTTTTTCTCGAAAACAAACAAGGCCGGTTGGAAGCCGCCGTTGAGATCCTCGCATCGGCAGGGATCGACATCAGCGCCCTCTCCCTCGCGGACACCGCGGATTACGGGGTCCTCCGGCTCCTCGTTGACCAACCCGCGCTCGCCGAAGAAAAACTTTCCGAGAGCGGTATCATCGTCCGTCAGACACGTGTCAACGCCGTGGCGATGAAGGACGTCCCCGGCGGAGCGTACGGAATTCTGCGCCTCCTCTCCGGCACGGGAATCAGCATCGAATATATGTACGCCTGTGTGGGCAGAGTGTCCGGTGAGGCGCTGATGGTCCTGCGGACGGACGACACCGAAAAAGCAGAAAAGCTCCTCGAAGATAACGGGTTCAACAACGTGAGCCCCCAGGATATTTACAGAATATAACAGAAAGAAAGGAATGTATCATGGAATACCCGATCTCCAACCGGATGAGTACCATCAAAGGTTCCGCCATCCGTGAAATTTTCAAATACGCCGCAGATCCCGAAGTCATTTCTCTCGCCGGCGGAAACCCCGCGCCCGAACTGTTCCCGAACGAGGCGCTCGCCGGAATCGCCAAAGAGATGCTCGAAAAGCAACCCGTCCTTTCCCTGCAATACGGTATCACCGAAGGTTATATGCCTCTGCGTGACGCGATCAAGGAGAGAATGGCGAAAACCGAAAACATCGGAAGAGAGTTTGACGATCTGATCGTCGTTTCCGGCGGTCAGCAAGGCATTGAACTCTGTGCGAAATGCCTTGTCAACGAGGGCGACACCGTAATCGTCGAACAGCCGAGTTTCATCGGTGCGACCAACGCGTTCCGCTCATACGGCGCACATCTCGTCGGCGTTCCCGTCAAGGATGACGGCATGGATCTCGACGCGCTCGAATCCGCGCTTGCCGAGAACAAAAACGTCAAGCTCATCTACGTCATTCCGACGTTCCAGAACCCGATGGGCGTTACCATGAGTGTGGAAACGAGACAACGCCCCTATGAGATTGCGAAAAAGAACGCCGTTCTCATTTTGGAGGACAACACTTACGGTGAACTGAACTACAACGATGAGAA
>JAKSPH010000045.1 GCA_024404975.1 Clostridia bacterium
TGCTATGTGTACCGTTCCCATCTTCTTCGGCGGCAATACACCCGCCACGGTAACGGCACTCTGTATGTCGCTCATCTATACCCTGCTCTCCATGGTCAACACCTCGGCTCTGTCCATTTTTCCGCTCTCCTTCCGTGAGCGGGGGACGGTCGCCGAAGTCAGCGGCTGGCTGGATCTGTTCACCTATTTCGGCTCAGCACTCGGTGCCGCCGTTTACGGTTTCATCGCAGACGGCGCGGGATACTTCCCCGTCGTTCTTCTGTGGGGCGGATTCTGTATTCTTGGTTGTCTTACCACACTTCCTTTGATAAAGAAAAGAAACGCGGGCAAATAATGCTCGCGTTTCTTTATAAAAACAAATCCTCGGGATTCGCCGGTAACGGCGGGATCCCGAGGATCTTTTTCTCTCTTCAAGTGAAGAGAATGGGTTTTAGGATTGAATTAGCCCGCGATCCACTTTGCGTAAACCGTAATGGGTGCGCCGTTCTCGGTCGTAACCTGTGTGATACGTTCGCCGTCACATTCCACGGTGCTGTACCAACCGTCGAAGGTGAAGCCTTCACGGACGGGATCGACAAGGGTGAGGAGTTTATCGGAACTCGTAAAGAACGGAACCGCATTGGAAAGGTACGTATGCTCGTATCCTTCTTCCTTGCACTCGACAGCAACTTTATTCTCAAACGAGCCGCCGTTCAGTTCGTAAACGATGGGTGCGGAAACGACCGGTTCGGTTCCCGCATAGGCAACGGGATCACCGATGTGGAAGATCCAGTGCAATGCGGTATTATTGAATACCTTGCTCTTATAGATCTGAACGTAGGGGTTATCCGGCGAAATCGCATAGAGGATATGGTTTTCAGCGGTTTCATCGTAGGTCGCTTCAAAGAGCAACCAGCCCTTATTGACATAAACGCTGGGATCAAGTTCGTAAACGCCCTTTTCCACACCGTCAACGTAGATGGTCATGGTGAAGGTATAAGCGACGGTCTTGGCGGAATCGTTCGCAACAGCGCCCTGATGCATACGGATGGTGATTCTGTGCCAGCCGTAATCACCAATGCTTGCGCCGACAGGATTTGCATCAAGAGTGTTTACGGGGGTGATCAGACCGCCGGCAATACCCGCGATTTTTCCGCGGAAAGCGGAACTCGTCTTCGAACTGTTACCGCTTCTGAATCGGATCTCAACACCACCAAGCGTCTCGGACGTGTAGTTGAGGGTAAAGGAAACGAAGAAATCGTTTTCCCAGTACTTCAACTGACCGGCAACCGCTGCGGATTTTCTGCCGACGTCAATAGTGAAGTCAGGGCTACCTGCCGATTTCGCAAAGTGCGGACTCTCGGAATCATAGAGGTTTTCGGAGAGGATCGGGGCTTTGCAATCTTCGATCGTGAAGCGTTTTGCTCCGTTCTGCTCCCAATCGTATCTCCAGACTTTGACCTGAGTATTGTTCGCGTACTCGATCTTGGGAGCGCCTCTTACGACAGTTCCGGAATAGGATGCGTAACCGTGAACTGCTTTGTAGATAAAGTCGGTGTTACCGACCCACATTTTTTTCATGATCTTGAGGTTGGCTTCGGAATTCTGATCGTAAAGTCCGAGAGCGATCATGCCCGCGGTCGTCGCCTGTACCATCACGAAGTCGTGCGAACAGTAACCTACGGAAGAACGGTCACCGGAATTGAATTCCTTCATCATACCGTCAAGTCCCTCGGTAGGTGTCGTGGTATTGTCGGCAATGTAGCAGAGATATACGCCGTTTTTATAAACGGCTTTGCTCGTGCAGACACCGCCGGAATAGTTGTAGGTCAGAAGGCTGTTCCAAAGACCTTGAAGATCCGTCAGTTTATAACCTTTATAAGCATAACCCTTTTCGCCGATCGCGGGAACGCCGAGACCGGTGCCGCCCGGTTTACCGCAGTACTGGCTGACACGGTAGAGGGCTTTCAGCGTATATACAGGACCGCCTTCCATCATCATGGCACGTGCGGAGGTGTAATCGATGGTACGTTTCTGTCCTTCGACAAATCCGGTCGCAAGATTACCGTACTCCTGTGCGGCGATATCTTCAAGAGAAGTCGTAACTTCCAGTTTGTAGTGACCGTGACCGTCGTCGTCCAGGATCTTTCCGGTGGCTTTTACGTTCTTGCAGGAAGCATTCTCAGCTTCGGTTGCGATGACGTAATTTACAACGCCGGCAACTTCGTCGATGTCATCTCCCCAGGAAGCAAGGGCGTTTTTCCAGCCCCATTCCTTGAATTTAGCAATGTAAGTATCGTAATCAAAGTCTTTGAGAATCTGATTCGTCGCTTCTGCACCGCCGAAATAATGGGTGGAGAAGATGATCTGCGTTACGTTGGAGATCGGGTAGTTGGGGTTCCAGTTTTTGTTATAGTTTCCGTTCCAGCCCGGACCGGTGGTATAACTGTTGGAATCGTCCGTCGCGAGTGCGGCATGGACTGCCATACATTTCATAATGGTGTCGAGTTTTTCAACTTCCCCTGCCGTGAGTTTTTCCCAAAGGGTGGGGATCGTCTTTGCGACGGCTACCGCGCCGGCGCACTGCGGCTGATAGAAGTTGGGGCTGAAATCGAAGG
The DNA here is from genome assembly GCA_024404975.1 of Clostridia bacterium. Classification (GTDB taxonomy): domain Bacteria; phylum Bacillota; class Clostridia; order Oscillospirales; family CAG-272; genus UBA1740. The sequence goes on from JAKSPH010000045.1 coordinate 2,598, forward strand.
TCGGCTCGTTACCGCCCGCGATGAGCCAACGGAGGTACGTGAGAATGTTATCGGTATAGATGCCGGGGTGTTCTGCCTCGTGGATCGAAAGGAAGAGCGCGGTGGAGGCACGTTCTGCCGCAGAGCCGGAAGCGAGTTTTGCGACCGCTTCTTCGGAAATCGCGGGATCAATGTAGACGTAAGTTCCTTCGATGACTGTATCGCCGGTTACGGTGGGCAACGGTCCCCAAGAAATCGCATAGTATCCGGCAGGAAGTGTAACCGTAGGCGCTACCGCGGTCTTTCCGTATTCTACGGGAAGCGAAGCGATGAACTCACCGTTGACCTTGAAGATTACGTTGTACTTCTTCGCGTTCTTTAAGTAGTTTGCGCGGTAAAGTACCTCTTCGGTTGCGGGAACGAACGTTTTATCCCAAGTTCCGGTAAACGTATAGACCGCTTCGGGCGCATCGACTACCATAGCGACTTCGGGAGGAACCGGTGTCTGCCCTTTCGGTACCTCGGTAATAATAGTTTCATTCTGCAACTGCCAACGGATGCGGTATACCGTTTTATAGGTGATATCCACATTCGCGGTGAAGACGGTGTCTTCCGTGATCATGCCAAAGGGTTTATCCCATCCCGTGATCACATAGGAAGCATCCTCGTCCTCCCATGCGGTTCTTCCCGTGTACTCGTAATTCTGACCGACGGGAACTTTTACAGTCGTCGTTTCACCGTTGACGGACAAAGTGACGACCGCTTCATTCTTTGCAGGCGTTTCTCCGCAAGAGGTCATGAAAACAAGACCGAGCAGGAGAACAAGCGCAAGAAGACAAAGCGTCAGTTTTTTCATAATGCTGCCTTTCTGTTTTTTTGTTTTTTTAGGTGGAGCAAAATAATAACTGTTTTTATTATTTATCTCACTACTATTTTATCAAATATCTCGTTGAATTGTCAATTGTAAAAAACGCCATTTTTTTTTAGAAGGTTTGCACAAAAATCCCCGTGAAACGGCATTTTCACGGGGATTTTTGTTGTTTCTTGTTGGATATCAAAATCAGCGGGTCCGAACTCATCGACGAAACCGAGAACGGAGCCGTCCTGCATTCCTGCAAAAAAATCCCGCGGATTTTGATCCGCGGGATTTGAACAGGTTTATTCTCAATCCTTGAGTGCTGCCTGTGCTGCTGCAAGGCGAGCGATCGGCACACGGAAGGGAGAGCAGGAAACGTAGGAAAGTCCGATCTTGTGGCAGAATTCTACGGATGTGGGGTCGCCGCCGTGTTCACCGCAGATACCGCAGTGCATGGTGGGACGACGTTCACGGCCGAGGGTAACAGCCATCTTCATGAGTTTGCCTACGCCGACCTGGTCGAGTTTTGCGAAGGGATCGTTCTCGAAGATCTTTGCATCGTAGTAAGCACCGAGGAACTTGCCCGCGTCGTCACGGCTGAAGCCGTAAGTCATCTGGGTCAGGTCGTTGGTACCGAAGCAGAAGAACTCTGCTTCTTTCGCGATGTCATCAGCGGTAAGTGCCGCACGGGGGATCTCGATCATGGTACCGACTTCATACTTGAGGTCTGCACCTGCTGCCTTGATTTCCGCATCAGCGGTAGCAACGACGATATCCTTAACGTACTTAAGTTCTTTGACTTCTCCTACAAGAGGAATCATGATTTCGGGAACAAGAGCCCAATCCTTGTGCGCTTTCTTTACGTTGATAGCGGCACGGATAACGGCCTTGGTCTGCATCTTTGCGATTTCGGGATAAGTTACGGCAAGACGGCATCCGCGGTGACCCATCATGGGGTTCGCTTCGTGAAGTCCTGCGATGATGGACTTGATGTCGGCAACGGACTTACCCTGTGCTTTTGCAAGGATTTCGATGTCCTCTTCTTCATTGGGAACGAACTCGTGAAGAGGGGGATCGAGGAAACGAATGGTAACGGGGTTGCCTTCCATTGCTTCGTAGAGTTTCTCAAAGTCACCCTGCTGCATGGGAAGGATCTTATCAAGAGCTGCTTCTCTCTGTTCAACGGTATCAGCGCAGATCATTTCACGGAACGCGTCGATTCTGTTGCCTTCGAAGAACATATGCTCGGTACGGCAAAGACCGATACCTTCAGCACCGAGTTCGCGTGCTTTCTTTGCATCGCGAGGAGTATCGGCGTTGGTACGAACGTTAAGTTTACGGTACTTGTCAGCCCAAGCCATGATTCTGCCGAAGTCGCCGGATACGGTAGCGTCGATGGTAGCGATAGCGCCGTCGTAGATGTTACCGGTAGAACCGTCGATGGAGAGGAGATCGCCTTCATGGTAGGTCTTACCTGCAAGAACGAAGGTCTTGTTATCTTCATCGAAGTTGGTGATTGCGGAGCAACCGGATACGCAGCAGGTACCCATACCGCGGGCAACTACGGCTGCGTGAGAGGTCATACCGCCGCGGACGGTCAGGATACCCTGAGCGGCTTTCATACCTTCGATATCTTCGGGAGAGGTTTCAAGACGGACGAGAACGACCTTTTCACCCTTTGCTTTCCATGCTTTCGCATCTTCAGCGGTGAATACGATCTTACCGCAAGCGGCACCGGGAGATGCTGCAAGTGCTTTTGCTACTGCCTGAGCAGTCTTGATCGCCTTGGGGTCGAACTGGGGGTGAAGAAGAGTGTCAAGGTTTCTGGGATCGATCATGAGAACGGCTTTCTTCTCATCGATCATGCCCTCGTCTACGAGATCGCAAGCGATCTTGAGTGCGGCGGGAGCGGTTCTCTTACCGTTACGGCACTGGAGCATGAAGAGTTTACCGTTTTCAACGGTGAATTCCATATCCTGCATATCACGGTAGTGATTTTCAAGGGTTTCGCATACTTTGATGAACTGAGCGTATGCTTCGGGGAATTTCTTTTCCATCTCGGTGATGGGCATGGGAGTACGAACGCCGGCTACGACGTCCTCGCCCTGTGCGTTGGTAAGGAATTCGCCCATGAGTTTCTTCTCGCCGGTGGCGGGATCACGGGTGAAGGCAACGCCGGTACCGGAATTGTCGTTAAGGTTACCGAATACCATGGGCATTACGTTAACGGCAGTACCCCAGGAATAGGGAATGTCGTTATCGCGTCTGTAAACGTTCGCACGGGGGTTATCCCAAGAACGGAATACGGCGCGGATCGCTTCGTAAAGCTGAACCTTAGGATCGGAGGGGAAATCCTCACCGAGCTGTTTCTTGTATTCTGCTTTGAACTGGTTGGCAAGTTCTTTGAGGTCGGCAGCGGTAAGTTCAACGTCGAACTTAACACCCTTCTCGTCCTTCATCTTGTCGATGAGTTGCTCAAAGTACTTCTTTCCGACTTCCATAACGACGTCGGAGAACATCTGGATGAATCTGCGGTAGGAGTCGTATACGAAACGCTCAAACTTAGGATCGGGGTTACCTGCGATCATGGAAGCGACAACGTCGTCGTTAAGACCGAGGTTCAGAATAGTATCCATCATACCGGGCATGGATGCACGGGCACCGGAACGTACGGAAACAAGCAGAGGGTTCTTCAAATCACCGAATTTCTTACCGTTGATTTTTTCCATCTTCTCGACGTTTGCCATGATCTCAGCCATGATCTCGTCGTTGATGGCTCTGCCGTCCTCATAATACTGGGTGCAGGCTTCGGTGGTGATGGTAAAGCCCTGGGGTACGGGAAGACCGATATTGGTCATCTCGGCAAGGTTCGCACCTTTACCGCCAAGGAGATTACGCATGTCTTTGTTTCCCTCAGAGAAGAGATAAACATACTTCTTGCTCATTCTTGTGTTTTCCTCCAAAAATATAATATATTTTGATTTTTTCAAATTCTGACGATACCGATTTTCGATATTTTCGTCAAAACGGCGCAGCAAAAAAACGCGTCTGCGGTATCGCATCCCACATTATACCATAAACAAGCGTAAATTTCCATATTTAATTTCGAAAAAAAACACTTTTTTAGCAATATTTACAATTTGTTCACAAAGCACGGGTAATATGCACTTCCCCACCCCCGGATTTTGCAAAAAGGGGTTGCAACTTCTCTCTGTTTGTGATATTATAAGAAAGAACGGTTGCACATATCTTTTCTTTTTACAACGCCGCCGACCGTCTGTTTTTCGAAAAAAATACGTTCCCGTAGCCCAGCAGGATAGAGCGATTGCCTCCTAAGCAATAGGTCAGCGGTTCGAATCCGCTCGGGGACGCCAAGTAAGAAAGACGCTTATAAAAACTTTTGAAAGGAGAATTGTATGCTTTTCGGTAAGAACAAACGTGGACAAAAAGAAATCAAAAAATTCATATTAAGTGAGAATGCTGTGACGTTTATAAGAACATATGTTCAATGTCAAATCGATATAACCTCGCCAATAGACGAAGATAAATTAGACGAGATAACGGATTTGGCTGTTCAATGGGAGATGGATATGATTGATCCTTCAGACAAGGAAGGTGGAGACAAAACCTATGATTATCCGGAACGAAAGATAAGTTTGTAAGTGAAGTTACAGGCCAGTGGGATGATGAAAAACTTGTTCCCGACTTTGAAGATCTTAACAGAAGATTGGGGTTAATTTAATTGTCATTAAAAGTGTCAACATCGTTGACATAATTGAGCACCAAAAGATATCAGTATAAAATCGGTATAAATTTACTTTGAACTCCTAAGCAATAGGTCAGCGGTTCGAATCCGCTCGGGGACGCCATGTAAATATTAATAAAAAGGATGCGACAATAAAATAGGATAGACATCCGTAACTCAAAGACCGCCCGGATCAAAAATTCCGGAACCGATTGGTGGATCAACGAGAAAGCGATCGTCGGAGAAAACGGTCTTACCTACATCGTTTATTATACCAACGTCGGTGAGATCCACATCAAAGAGATCGACGCAAACTATTACGCGCATCTCGAAACGATAAAGAATGACGATCACGGAACGGGTGTCGTCCTTGCCGCGCTCTGCGAACTCGCGCAACTTTGATAAAACGAAATAATAAAAAGAGCATTGCGCGCGCAATGCTCTTTTTTTGACGGATCAATGGAAGGAAACAAGTTGAGTTTTTCCGTCTTTGTCGTTGGTCAGGAGAATGTTGCCTTCACTGTCGGAGCAGATCTCGGTCAGTGCGGAGGCGGTTTCAAAAATCTTCACGCGGTTCTCGTTGAAGTAACCGTATCTCGTTGCGGAATCCCCGCCTTCATCCATTTTGTAGTAACCGTCCGAGAAGTCGATCGAAGGATAAACCGAACCGATCGATTCCGCGAGAACGAGCGACGCACCGCTTCTGTCGACACGGGAGTAAACGATTTCGCCGTCCTTCAGTTCGCTGATGAACAGGCAGTTATCATACTTTTTCTGAATCACGCAGGACTTTCCGCAAGTAGCGAGTTCTTTCATATTGAAGTCGTACACGGTGCCGTTGTAGAACAGGAAACCGGAAGTCATCGTCACGGTGTCGGAAACGGTCGCGACGAGGGTGCCGTTCTTCTTGATGATCTCCACGCCGCCGAACGCGTTTTCCACGGCGATATAATCATCGTTGATCTGATAGAAATCGTTGAAAAGCATCTGATTCTTGGAGAAGTTGAGTTCACACTGCACTTTTCCGGTATTGCTGAGGAGAACGGCTTTTTCTTTGTAGAGCTGACCGTCTTTGATCTCACAGATGCCGGCGACGTTCTGCACTTTCTTTGTCAGCAGTTCGGCTTCCTCTTCCATTTGGGATTTCGGATAGCAATAGTCGAGAAGGTAGTTTACGGCGATCTTGGTTTCCTTACCCGTCTGAGGATCGACAAGAAGGGTTACGACGTCGTATTTTTTGCTCGACTGATAGAGATCGTATTTCTTCGCGTCGGACGGAAGCGCGATCTTATACTGAACGAAGATCTTTCCGCCGTTGAGTGCTTCCATCGTCGAATCCACCGCGTTTTCGGGAAGTGTCCAAGCGATGAGAGGTTCAAGTTTATTGTCATACACAAGGACGGAATCCATCGCGTAGGTGTAGAAATACTTTTCGGTTTTGAGATCGAATGCCGTGGTGTATGCTTCCGCGGGTCCGAGTTTGCGGATCACTTTCCACTCGCCCTTTTCAAGATGGTAGACAGACTGATCCAAGATGAAATAGTTGTCGAGGACGTCGCCGTCAACGGTAACCGCTGCCGCATAGATACCCGTGTCTGCGGGTTGGGCTGCGACAAGTTTGCCGTTCGCATCGTAGTACTGAACAACGGAATTCGCGGAAGCGAGGCCGTCGGTTTGCCGCACTTCGAGGAGGTGTCTGTTCACAATTCCCGCGTAGTAGCTGAACTGACTGTCTTCCGTCACGTTAAGTACGCAAGAGCCGGTCGCTATGTCGAATACTTTGACCGAAGTATAAAGATCGGTACTTTCGGCACGAACACGTGCGACAAGCATCGTGTTACTTTGGTCAACGACCGAGAAATCGTCGTATTCACCAAGCACGGTCGCTTCACTGACCACGTTTGAAACTTTCTTTGTCTGCTTTGCAAATACGTCGGTCATCTTCAATGCCCCGCCCGCAGAGGCGCAGGACGAAAGAAGCATTGCGGCGCAAAGAAGCATTGAGATCAAACACAAAATTCTTTTCATAATGATATCCTCCGATGAAGATTTACTTTCATTTTAGCACATCAAACGGAAAAGGTCAACCGTTTTTGAAAATTAATATATCGCCGTGGCATAGCGGGTCAAAAACCGCATATAATATAACAGAATGAAGGAAGAAAAGTTTTTTTCGGTTTTTTCGAAAAAGGGTTGACAAACGCCGTCCGGAGTGTTATAATAGATGCGCAATACGGAAAGCCCGTTGTCATTTGCCGGAATGGCGGAATTGGCAGACGCCTGGGACTTAAAATCCCATGAGATTCAGTTCTCGTACCGGTTCGACCCCGGCTTCCGGCACCAATCATATCGCGGAGTGGAGCAGCTTGGTAGCTCGTCGGGCTCATAACCCGAAGGTCATGAGGTTCAAATCCCATCTCCGCAACCAAGGTGTCTGTACAAAAAAGATGCACAGACGAAAAGTCCAGATCCCACAAGGGTTTCTGGACTTTTTTCATGCCAAAAAATCAATGCAAATAAAAAGATGCAAATGGTCAAAATAGGCCTTTGGGTAGGATTTGAACCGATGACCTAACGAATTTTGGGCGGATTTTGGAGTTTTTACACTCCGAAGTCCGCCCTTTTTTTCGTCATTTTCAAAAAATCTTTGTAAAAAAATTGTGTCTGAAAGGAGATCATAAGAAAACAACCATTTAGGGGCTTGGGTGGGATTCGAACACACTTGCGCCGCAAGTGCTATGACCATACCGGTTTCGAGGCGGTTTTTCGAGAGATTTTCTCTTGGAAAGCCGCCCTTTTTCTCAAAAAGCGAAAAAATAGTTAAATAATTGTGTCTGCCAACCCTTGAATCTCCGAAAAAAATATGCTATAATTTAATGAATACACATTTTTTCAAAAAGTTGTAGCCGCTTTTTGAATTTGCTTCGTATAAACAATAAACGGATCATATAGAAGGAGAATGCAAAAATGAAAAAGAGATTTTTGAGCGTCTTTTTGGTGCTTGCGATGATGCTATCGCTCGTCCCCGCGATGAGCTTTGCGGCTTCGGCGGAAGAGGCATCGGGTGAATGTGGTGACGGCTTCTATCGCGAACCCAGCGATTTGAAATGGTCGTTTAATAATGGAACGCTGACGATCAGCGGAGTTG
>JAKSPH010000046.1 GCA_024404975.1 Clostridia bacterium
GAGCGCCACCTTGCCAAGGTGGAGGTGGCGGGTTCGAGCCCCGTAATCCGCTCCAAAAAGAAGAAGCACTCATTTCGGGTGCTTCTTTTTTTCGCTTTTTCAAAAGTTTTCCGAAGCACCTCCCACGGGGTGCTTTTCTTATTATTTCTGCTTTCGTCCAAGTCCGGTCGGGCAAACGCCGAAGAGCGCTTTATAGGATCGGGAGAAGGAATACACCGACGAATAGCCGAGTTTTTCCGCGACTTCCGAAACGGTCATTTTTCCTTCGCCGAGCAGGAGTTTTCCCGCTTCCAGACGGCGGTCGCGGAAGTAGTGGGCGATCGTGTCGCCCGTCGTCTTGCGGAACACTTCCGAGAGGTAACTGTAACGGTAATTCATCACGTCCGTGAGGTCCTTCAGACTGTCCACGGAGAAGATATGCGAGTCGATATAGGTCATGATCCGGTAACAAAGCGCGCGTTTGCTGTCCGCAATTTCCGCGTGGGAAGCGGTGCTTTCTTCAAAGTCGTGAAGCACCCGCAGCACGACGTAGCGCAAAGCGGTTTCGACCATCTCGCAAGAGGGTTCACCGCTCTCCCATTCGGCGAGAATGTCCGCGATCATAGCGTCGATCCTGCCGTCCCGGAACCGTCGGCTCTCTGCCGTCGGATGGCGTTGCTCAATGTCCAACAGGCGGAAAGCGAGTCCCTCGTCCTCCGTCCAGAAGGCGAGGTAATCGAACTTCAGCGGGTGGGAATCTCCGGTCGTGATCGCATGAAAATCGCCGGGGTATGAGAAAAAGAGATCCCCGCGTTCCACCGGGATCCTGTGTCCGTTCGTGACCACTTCGCCCTCGCCGTCGGTGACGGCGGTCAGTTCAAACCAATTGAGGTGCGTATGCTCGGAAACGCCGCCGTTTTCGTTCAGAAACAGCCGTCCGACCTGCACGAGCGACAGTTCGCCGTAGGGTACCGGCTCGCTCAAAAACGAGTGGTCGACCTGATATTTCTCGTTGTTTTTCTCCATGGATTCTCACCTTTTTTCTTCTATTATACTCTCTTCCCGGTGGTTGTCAAGATAAATTGCAAAGGTTATTTTTGCCGTTTTTTTCACATTTTCCGAAAATATGTTAAACATTGACGAAAATATTGCCATTTACTTTTCGCCCGTGTGTTGATATAATGAAAGAAAAAAACACGGAGGATTTTTTATGAATCAGTTTACTATCGCCGTCGTCGGATGCGGCAGAATCGCAAATCTCGCGCATTTCCCCGCTTTTGAGAAAATGGGTAACGTCAGAGTGAAATACGCTTGTGACCTCATCCCCGAAAAGGCACAGCTCGTCAAAGACAAATATCCCTTCGTTGAGCAGGTGATCACCGATTATCACATCGCTCTCGCCGATCCCGAAGTTACCGCCGTTTACGTCCTCACCCCCAACTACGGACACTATTCCGTTTCGATGGACGCACTCCGCGCAGGTAAGCACGTGTTCTGCGAAAAGCCCATCACCGTCAACTACAAACTCTCCGCGGAAATGGCGGAAGAAGCCAAGAAGAGAAACCTTCTCCTCAACATCGGCGTCGTCAACCGCTATAACCGTTCCGTAGAACTCATCAAGCAGTACATTGCCGAAGGCAAACTCGGTAACGTCTACCACGTTTACTGCTCCTTCCGTTCCTTCCGCTCCATCCCCGGTCTCGGCGGTCCCTTCACCGACAAGTCCCAGGCAGGCGGCGGCGTTCTGATCGACTGGGGTATCCACTTCCTCGATCTCATTCTCTTCGCGCTCGGTTCTCCCGCACTTGAAAGCGTCACCTGCGACACCTACTCCGAGATGGCAAAGGATATGAAAACTTATCACTACCACGGCATGTGGGCGGAGAACACCAAGAACGTGGAAACCGGTGTCAACGACGTCGAGGACTTCGTAACCGGTTACATCCGTACTTCCGGCGCCTCCATCTCCTTCAACGGCGCATGGGCGCAGAACGTCGAGAAAGACGAGATGTTCGTCGACTTCCTCGGCGACAAAGCCGGCATCCGTCTGGATTACGGCGGACAGTTCCACTTCACGAACGGCGATACCTTGGCAACCGAGGACACCGAGCATGAAATGCCCAACCCCACCGTTGCCGAAGACACCGCGTTCCTCGAAGCGACCCTCACCGGAGAAGAGAACCGCATCTACGTCGGTAACATTCTCGAAAGCGCGAAACTCCTTGACGCTCTCTACCGTTCCGCAGACCTCCACCGCGAACTCCGCGGAGAAGAAATCTGACCGAAAGAGAGGAAACCGACCGTATGAAAATCGGATTCATCGACCTCTATCTCGGTAACTGGCACGCCACCCACCTCCCCGACATCCTCAAAAAGATCGCCACGGACCGCGGCGCCGACGTTCAGCTTGCCTACGCGTGGGCAAAAGAGGACGTTTCTCCCGTAACCGGTCAGACCACCGACGAGTGGTGCAAGACCTACGGTGCGGAGCGTTGCGCCACGATCGCCGAAGTCTGCGAAAAGAGCGATTGCATCGCCATCCTTTCTCCTACGAATCCCGAGTACCACCTTCCCTTTGCAAAAGAGGTCCTTCCGTTCGGAAAACCGACATTCATCGACAAGCCCTTCGCCGTCAACGCGAAAGAGGCAGAAGAGATCCTCGCGATCGCAAAGGAATATAACACGCCTGTATATTCTTCCTCCGCTCTGCGTTACGCAACGGAGATCCACGCCGTAGAAAAACCGATCTTCATCGCTACGACGGGCGGTATCACGACCTACGAAGAATACATCATCCATCAGATCGAAATGGTCGTTGCCGCGCTCGGCATCGGTGCCACCGGTGTCAACGCCGTCAAGATGGGCGAACTCGTACACTTCGAGATCTTCTACCCCGACGGAAGAACGGCGAATATGATGGCGAGCGGAGATGCCGCCGTCATGCCGTTCACCGTGATCGTCGGCAATGACAAAGACAGAAAGTTCAAGGAAGTTACCTCGGACATCTTCTACGCCGCATACGACGATATGGTGAGATTCTTCACTGAGAAAACCTGCAGTTTCGATCCCGAAGAAACCGTCGAAGTCATGCGCATCCGCGATATGACTCTGGAAGCCGTAAAACGTATCGGACTTTGATCCGAAGCCGTCTGCCCGGTCGCTTACGAAAGAAGCACCGAGCGGGCGGTTTTCTCTTTACAAACGGGTGCGAGTGTGTTATAATACTATTGAAATCCAACTCGGAGGATATGCTTTGAACCTTCTGCTCGATTTATTTCTGACGTTTGCCAAGATCGGCGCGTTCACGTTCGGCGGCGGTTATGCCATGATCGCCCTTATCGAAAACGCCTGCGTGGAAAAGAAACAGTGGATCACTCACGACGATATGATGAATGTTACCGTCATCGCCGAATCCACCCCCGGTCCCGTTGCCATCAACTGCGCGACCTTCGTCGGCTACAAACAAAAAGGATTGCCCGGTGCCATCGCCGCCACGCTCGGTATGGTCCTGCCGTCCTTCCTCATCATTCTTCTGATCTCCTTCTTCCTCGACAACTTCCTGGAGATCCCCGTGATCGCCAACGCGTTCCTCGGAATCAAAGTCGCCGTCGGTCTGCTGATCATCAACGCAGCCATCAAAATGTTAAGAAAACTTCACAAAACGCCACTTTCCGTAGCCATCGTCGCCGTTGCTTTTGCCGTGATGAGTGCCGCGAACTTCCTTGCTTTTCACGTGTCTTCCATCGTTTTGCTCTTGGCGGCGGGGGCTGTCAGCCTGTTCGTCTACGCCGTTTTCCAAGCGAAAAAAGAAAACGGAGGGCATGACTTATGATCTATCTTGATCTGTTCCTCGGCTTTCTGAAAGTCGGTCTGTTCTCCTTCGGCGGGGCGTACAGCGCGATCCCGCTTATCCGCGACGTCGTGGCTTCCTACGGCTGGATGGACGAGGAAATGCTCGCCTATATCATCGCGGTCAGTGAGAGCACGCCCGGCCCTCTGATGGTCAATCTCGCGACTTTCGTCGGCGCGACAAAGGCGGGTATCCTCGGCTCCGCGATCGCCACGCTCGCGGTCATCCTCCCCGCGTTTTTCATTATCATTTTGATTCTCCAGATCCTCAAAAACTTCTGGAACAACCGCTACGTGCAGGCAGTGATCCGCGGCCTTGCGCCCTGTATGATGGGTACCATCCTCGCGATGGGCGTTTTCATGGCGGTCAAAAACGTGCTCCCCGGTCTGCAGGTTTCCGCCTTCGATTGGCGCGCTCTCGTCCTTACCGCCGTCCTCGGCGGGGTATTCTTCGGCTCCGGAAAGATTTTCAGAAAAAAGATGTCGCCCCTCCTGCTCATCGGCATTTCCGCCGTCCTCGGCGCGGTCGTCTACTCCTTCTGACGCATTTTTGATGTGGTAATTTTTGTATTTTTCTCGGTTGACAATCGCGCACGTCTGTGCTATAATCGTATTATAACCGAACATTTCGGAAATAATTGGAGGTTTCTTTATGAAAAGATCCGAACTCAAAAAAGCCGCCCGTATGCAACTCGGCAACGGTATTTTCAAAACTCCCTGGCTCATGGTCGGCTGGGCTATTCTCATTGTCGGCGCGATCGAAGGCGCCCTCTCTTTCACCGCGATCGGTACCTTCCTCGTAGTCGGTCCTCTCTCCTACGGTCTTGCACGTCTTACCGTCAACCGTGTGAGACATCCCGAAGAAGACGTTAAACTCGAGCAACTCTTCTCCGGCTTCACCGAGAACTTCGGCGCAACTGTGCTCCTCGGCTTGCTCCAGAACCTCTTCATCTTCTTCTGGTCTTTGCTCCTCGTCATCCCCGGTATCGTGAAATCCTATTCCTACTCCATGGCATCCTTCATCCAGCAGGATGCGGAAGATAAGGATTGGAAAGTCTGCATCGACGCTTCCAGAAAGATGATGAAAGGTCACAAGTGGGAGCTCTTTGTCCTCGACCTCAGCTTCCTCGGCTGGTACATTCTCGGTGCGCTCTGCTTCGGTATCGGCGTATTCTTTGTCGCTCCTTACCACGAACTCGCCCGTGCGAACTTCTATGAAGCGCTGAAGAACGAAACTCCCGAAGTCGTTTAATTCAAAAAACAAAATAAAAAACCGCGGAGAACGATTCTCCGCGGTTTTTTATATATCAGATCAAAGATTGATTCTGTTTGCGATGTCGTAGAGTTCCTTGATTCTGTTGCGGGTCTCCCGTGCTTCCGCACGCATTCTCGCAACCTCCTCTTCGGTGAAGGCGTCGAGATCGCCGTCCTGAAGATTGTTCTTGTACATGCGGTCAAGGATGAGCGCGTACTGAATATCGGTGGAAACGATCTTGCCGTCTCTCTCGCAGATAACGATATTGGAATTTCCTTTGAGCAGTTCGTCAACGGCGAACACACCCATCTTGGAAGACATCACACGGTCGCGCAGGGTAGGATTACCGCCGCGGACAACGTGAGCGAATCTCGCAAATCTCGACTCGATGCCGGTGACTTCCTCGATCTTCTTGGTGAGGGCGGGACCGTATTCGGAACCGACGCCTTCGGAAACGATGATCAGGAAGTTACGTTTGCCGAGTTTTCTGGATTCTTCCATCTTCTTGAGGAGGGCTTCTTCGTCAAACTTGAATTCGGGAACGACAACTGCGGTGGCACCGGATGCGATCGCGGTATTGAGGGCGATGTCGCCGGCACCGCGTCCCATAACTTCAATGACGGAGCATCTTGCGTGGGATTCGCAGGTATCGCGGAGTTTGTCCACAAGGTCGATGACCGTGTTCATCGCGGTATCGAAACCGATGGTATTGTCGGTAGAAGTGATGTCGTTATCAATCGTGCCGGGAAGTCCTACGCAGGGAATCCCGTGTGCGGTCAGTTTGGTCGCACCGCGGAAGGTGCCGTCGCCGCCGATGGCAACGATACCGTCAATGCCGAAACGGTGACAGGTTTCCACACCGCGCGCCATACCGGCTTCGGTCTTGAATTCGGGGCAGCGGTCAGAGAACAGAATCGTACCGCCTTTATTGATGATATTGGAAACGTCGCGAAGACCGAGCGGCTTGATATCGCCGTCGATAAGTCCCGAATAACCGCGATAAATGCCCATTACTTCCACGCCGTGAGAAAGAGCGGCACGGACAACGGCTCTGACTGCGGCGTTCATTCCGGGAGCGTCACCGCCGGAAGTCAACACGCCGATTCTTTTAAATTGTTTCATAATGGAATCCTCTTTTATTAAGCGTATAAATAATCAAAGTCTATTATACAACAACGATCCGGATTTATCAATCCTTTTTTTGAAAAAAACGGAGGAAATTTAAGCGAGTTCCGTTTTTTTCACACGGACGGTTCCCGCACACCGGAAGGTGAGAACGCCTCTGCCCGCGCCGACGGTCACACAGAACTCTCCGTTTTCACCGGAAACGGTGTAATTTCCGGTTTCGGCACCGAGAAGATAGTAGGTGTGTTCGCCGCTCTGTCCGGGCAAGACAACGTCCTTCACGCCGTCGCGGAAGAAGAGAATGACACGGTCGGAGATCTTTCCGCCGACGAATCCGTCACCGCAGAGCGATACGGGCGCAGGCGCGGTTTCATCCTTGTCCGTCACGGCGATGAAGTTGACAAGCACGTCGGTCTTGTTTCCGGTCTTGGGGGAGATTTCAACTCTGCCCCACATCTCGTCGCTCATGCCGGGAAGAACGGGAACGTCCCTTCCGCGGATCTCGTAATGTCTGCCTTCGCCGCCGATCGCGGTCAGGGTATCGCCGCCCATGAGGTTGGTCAAGGTGAGTTTTCCGCCGTCGCTGCAGGCAGTCACGGTTTTGCCGTCGATCCTCGGTTCGTTCTTGGTGCGGAGGAGGAAGATCTTTTCAAAGCCGCCGTCCGTTGCCGTGATCTCATCGCGCACGGCGAAGAACAGGGGGCATTTTTTGTCGCCGGTGAATACGGAGAGCATGGAACGGCGCACGTATTCCGCGGTTTCTTTGGGGTACGCGGGTGTGATCTCTCCGTCAAGGTAGACGTAATCGGGGCGGGAATATTCACCGCCGGTACGCACTTCGTCGTGAGCGAGAACTTTACCGGTTCTGTACGTATCGGTGAGCCACTCGCTGACGGACTGCGCTTCACGGAGTTTTTTCTGTCCGCCGGAATACCATCCTCGGCAGGTGTCTTTGAGTGCCGGATCGTAGATCAGAAGGGAATTGTGTCCGACGGTCGCCTGATGGAAATAGTAATGCTGATCCGAGCCGTAACCCGAATAGTTTCCGCCGTCGCGCGTCAGCCATCCCTTGTAGAAGATCTGGAAGGAGCCCGCGTCCTCGTGGTCGTGGTTCGCCGTCGTGCGTTCGCCGATCTTCATAAAGACGGCGGCGGCGTTTTCATCGTCCCACGCTTCACGCGCCGTGACCATACCGATCGGCGCGCCGTGATAGAGAACGGTCGGGAGTCCCTCGTGGCGGTTTTCCACCGTCTTGTCCCACATCGCGGTAACGAGCATATAGTCGAGCGGGGTAAAGAAGTTGTTTTCATAGAGGAAGTCGGTGAAGTCCTTGGAATAGAACTTTCCCGCGGCACGGGCGGTACTGCTGCGGAACAGTCCGCTGTAAATCATAGTCGTGGACACACCGTAGGTCGAAACGACGGAAGTCTTG
This sequence comes from Clostridia bacterium, assembly GCA_024404975.1. Classification (GTDB taxonomy): domain Bacteria; phylum Bacillota; class Clostridia; order Oscillospirales; family CAG-272; genus UBA1740. The sequence goes on from JAKSPH010000046.1 coordinate 7,641, forward strand.
TAGTCCGCGTCGTGGTAGTCGCGCAGACCGATGTCCTTGCCGTACCAGTCGCCGTGCGGGAAAACTTCGGTATCGCGGGGCGTTTCCGCGCAGAGGTAGGAAGGAACGATTCGTTCGCAATCCTTACTGTACGGCAGAACGCCGATCGCGGTCTTGATGATCCACGCCGACCACATATCGAAGTTATGACGGTACATTCCGTACAGTCCCACGCCCTGCGGGGAGATGCCGGAAGCATAGTAGATGTTGCGGAACGGCACGTATTCGGCGTAGAATCTGCCGCCGACGAGTTCCCACCAATCGGGGTATTCGTCGTAGATCGCAACGGCGAAGGAGAGGTAGTCACGGAGAAGTTGCGCCTCGGAGCCGTGGCTCGAAACCGGACTTTGCGCCGTGGGCGGGAAGCCGATCTCCATTTTGCCGTCCGACAGGCAGAAATGCTCGCATCCTCTGACGATCTGATCCTTATCCTTTTCAGAGAGAAGATCGTGGCAGGCATCGTAAACTGCCGCCGCCGTCATGACCGTGTGACCGTAGGGACGGTAACGGTCGTTCATTTTCACGATATTGAGTGTGAGGAGAAAATTCTTGATCGCAAGGATCGCTTCGTAACCGTAGGACGGATCCCCCGTCAGGGAGTAGAACAGCGCCTTGGTTCGGATAGCGGTCAGAACTCTGCCGTCGTAGTTGTAAGTCTGTCCCCATTTCTCCGTCGGTTCGGGAAGGATGCCCGTGACTTCTTCCTCCGCGAATTTGCGGAGAACGTCTGCGCAATACTTGCTTTCCGGAAGATCGAACGCACGGCGTACAGAGGGAAGATCGGATGCCTTATAGAGCAATCTCGGATGTTCTCCGACCGTGGGTGCGTAAGGGGGGCGGGGGTAGCGGGAAACGAACACGGTGCGCCCGCTTCCGAATCTTTCGTCGGAAAATTCCGCATTTTTAAGATCGAATTCTCTTTTGTTCATCTTGGTTCCTCTGTGGCTTTGTTTTACTCGCATTATATCATAAAACCCGTGGGAATACAAGATTATCTCCCACAAAAACAAAAGATTTGTCGAAAAATCTGTTGACAACCCTCATGGCTTGTGCTATACTTCAATTATTTCCACCCGACCGAAAGAAGCCAATATGAAAAAGAAAGCCCTCTTTATGATCATAGCCGCCGGCATCCTTTGGGGTACGTCCGGCATCTTCGTACATAATCTGTCCCCGTTCGGCATCACCGCCGTGCAGATGACGACCATCCGTGCGAGTGTCTCCTTCCTCGTGATGGTCATCTTCGCGCTGATCAGCGACCGACAGATCTTCCGCGTGAAACTCAAAGACCTTTGGGTATTTCCGGCACTCGGCATCTCGCTGTTCTTCACCGCCTTCTTCTATTATCAGGCGATGCAACTGACGAGTATTTCCACCGCCGTGGTCCTCCTTTACACCGACCCGATCTTTGTCGTAACCGTTTCCGCCCTCTGTTTCAAAGAAAAGTTCTCAGGGACGAAAGTCATTGCCATCGCCGGAATGCTCATCGGCGGAGCGCTTGTTTCCGGTCTTGTCGGCGGTATGCAATTTGACACCGTCGGCGTTCTCCTCGGCATCGGTTCCGCCGTTCTCTACGCGATCTACAACATCGTTACCAAGATCGCCATGATCCGCGGTGTGCGTCCGGAATCCTCCACTTTGTACAGTTTTCTTTGCATGACGGTGCTGGGAATGTGCATTTGCAAGCCCTCCGGCATCTTCGCGGCTGCCGCCGCCGATCCCTTCCCGGTCATTCCTCTGATGATCGGAATCGGTATCGTTACCTTCGTCATCCCGTACTCGCTCTACACGCTTTCGATGAAAGAACTCCCCGCGGGAACCGTCAGCGCCCTCGCCATCATGGAACCCCTCTCCGGCACCGTGTTCGGCATCGTCCTCTACCATGAAGAAATGACCGTCTTTTCCGTCATTGGTATCGTTCTGATCCTCGCATCCGTCATCCTCATCGGCAGGGATACGAAGGAATAAACTAATTTGGAAAGCTGAAAAAAGGCAGGGAGTTTTTGACTCTCTGCCTTTGCTTTTTTCATGGATCGAACGAGTACCTTCAAACCAGCCTATTGATCGCCACTATGAGATGCAAGATGCTGTATCAGCATCAGGATAGTATTTCGATCACGTTCATTGAGAATTCGGAACTTATCGAACGCTTCATAATACAGGTAACTTTCGCTCTTTTTTCCGCTATCGGAAATAAATTCGGAAACATCACGGTGCAGGATAAATCCGATCTTTGCAAGTAAATCCAAACTGATTTTTGTGATTCCGCGTTCAACTTGGCTTACATACCCTATGGAAACTCCAAGTTGTTCCGCCAACTGATCTTGAGTTAAAGATTCTTGCCGTCTTGCACGTTTGATTCTTTCCCCAATCACTTTATAATCAATATAATTCATATTTCAACCCCCTTCACATTCATTATCAACAATTATGATTAAAAATGAAGACATTTAGGGCTATAATTTTAGTTATTGCTATTGACAATGGTAAAAAATTATGGTATAATTTGTTC
>JAKSPH010000047.1 GCA_024404975.1 Clostridia bacterium
ACCGGCTTTTGCGGCTCCGTCGTGCTCTTCTTTGCTGCGCTTCGACCTCTGCCGTTCCTCCTCCCGCCTGCCCGTTGCTACCTCGGAGCCAGCGGTTCTCAATTTCTCGGTCTTGCCCTCGGCGCGTGTATCCTCTGCGACGCGCAGTGGGGAAAGACCTTCTCTCCGTTTCTCCTCATTCTGCTTCCGGCGGCGGATGCCGTCCGGGTGGCGCTCTTCCGCCTTGCGCGCGGAGCCTCCCCCGTCAGTGCCGACCGCTCCCACCTGCACCATATCCTCGCCGACCGTTTTCTCGGAAACGGCGGTACCGTTCTTTTCTACGCTCTTCTGACGGCGCTTTCGGGGATTCCGTGTCTTCTCGGTTGAACCGCTCTCTCATCCCGCCGTTCCGACTTTTACAAAAAAGCCGGTCAGTTCGCGGAATATCCCCGCGTTTTATTGATAATTCTGCACAAATACGATCCGCTCCGACGGCACGAAGTCGGGAAGTGAGCAATTTTCTGTCAACGGGCTTCGGAAATCTTTTCGGCGTTTGCCGTCCGGTGAACACAAAAAATCCCCGACCGCATCGCAGACGCGGATCGGGGAAAACCCAAATACAGTATATTATCTTTTCCGCAGTTCCCAGAACGCGACGGCGGAAGCCGCGGCTACGTTGAGCGAATCCACACCGTGGAGCATCGGGATCTTGACGGTATCGTCTGCCGAATCTATCGTTTCGCGCATCAATCCGTCGCCTTCCGTGCCGAGAATGATCGCCAATTTTTCCTTGGTTTTGAGCGATTCGTCCTCCACGCTTTTGGTGTCATGGGAAAGCGCCATCGCGCAGGTATGGAATCCCTGCGATTTCAAAAAATCGATACCGGGATGCGGCCAATCTTCCTTGGTCTTTCCGAGAGTGGCGAAGGGGATGAGGAACACGGTTCCCATGCTCACGCGCACGGCACGGCGGCAAAGCGGGTCGCAACAGGTCGGTGTGAGGAGAACGGCATCCACGCCGATGGCGGCAGCACTGCGGAAGATCGCGCCGACGTTGGTGGAGTCGGTGATACCTTCAAGTACGGCGACTCGCGAGGCGTTTTTCAGAACCTCTTCGGGCGTTTTCGGTTCGGGACGGCGCATCGCACACAACATCCCGCGCGTGAGTTCAAATCCCGTCATGGCGGTGAGCATATCCCGCTCGGCAAAATAGACCGGAAGTCCGGGGTTCACACGGTCGCACCGCTCGATCACCCGCTTGGCGTCGGAATTGATCAGACGTTTGTCGCAGAGCAGGGAAACCGGTACGCACCCGCCGTCGAGAGCGACGTCGATGACCGTAGGACTCTCTGCAATGAAGATGCCGAGATCGCTCTCCGTTTTCACGCGGAGTTGTGCGCCCGTCAAGCGGACGTAAGGGTCGAGCGCTTTGTTACCGAACTCGGTGATTTCAATCGTATTCAACATAAAAACTCTCTATTTTCTAACAATTATTTACATTTTCGCTATAAGATCGCGGATCACCTCACCCGCAAGGAGCAGACCCGCGGCAGGTGGGACGAAGGAGATCGAGGCGGGAGAACTGTGTTTTCCCGACACCGGCGCTTCCTCATCCGGCAGGGGCGTTTGGGGGATCTCTTTTGAGTACACGCACTTGACTTTGCCGATGTGTCTTTTGCGGAGTTCAAGACGCATCACCCTCGCGAGCGGATCGGTGTCCGTCTTTTCGATGAGGGACACTTCAAAGCGGGAGGGATCGAGTTTGTTGCCCGTTCCCATCGAGCAGATAATGGGAGTACCAGCGGCTTTGGCACGTTCGATGAGCGCGATCTTCGCGGTCACCGTGTCCACCGCGTCCACGACGTAATCGTAGGCGGAAAAGTCGAAGCCGTCGGCGGTTTCCGCGTCGAAGAACACGGGATATTCGCGCACGGAACATTCCGGGTTGATGTCCCGTACTCTCGCCGCCGCGACGGCGGTTTTCTTCATTCCGACGGTCGAATGTAAGGCGATGATCTGCCGGTTGATATTGGTCAGGGAAACCGTATCCGCGTCGATCAGATCGAGCGCACCGACGCCGGCGCGTGCAAGGGTTTCCACGACGTAGCCGCCGACGCCGCCGACACCGAACACGGCGACACGGCTCTTTTTCAGTTTTTCCATCGCGTCCTTTCCGATCAGACGCTCTTCACGTACAAATTCATTCATGACCGTACCTCCGTTTTTCTGTTGTATTGTATCATAAAAACCGAGGTTTTGTCAATACGGAAACGGTGTTTTGCCCCGCTTCCTTTTTCAATATTTTCCTTTTTCCGTTGACATTGTGCGCGCAAGCGGTTATAATAGAGAAAACACTACAAGATAAGGAGATCTGTTATGCCTTTCGGACTTCCCGTTTATCACGAAAATCAAAAAACTCTCCACGTCGGCACCCTCGCCCCTCACGCCTATTTCATCCCCTATGCCGATGAAAAAAGCGCGGTCGACGGTGTGCGCGAGTACTCTCCCGCCTTTCTCGATCTGTGCGGAACGTGGGATTTCAAATTCTTCCGCTCTCTTTCGGACGTTCCCGAAAACCTCTCGGACGTCACCTTCGGCGATGAGGACAAACTCCCCGTTCCGATGAATTGGCAGAACGCGCTCGGCAGAGGTTTCGACACCCCCAACTATACTAACGTCAACTATCCCTATCCCGTCGATCCGCCTTTCGTTCCCGACGAAAACCCGACCGGCGTATACAGAACGACGTTCACTCTCACAGAAGAAGATCTGAAAAAAGTCCCCGTGCTGACCTTCGAGGGCGTGGACTCCTGCTTCTACCTGTTCGTCAACGGCAAGTTCGCAGGATACAGCCAGGTCAGCCACATGACGAGCGAATTCGATATCTCCTCTTTCGTCACGGTTGGCAAAAACGAGATACGCATGGCAGTGCTGAAATGGTGCGACGGCTCCTATCTTGAAGACCAGGATATGTTCCGCGCCTCCGGCATCTTCCGTGAAGTGTACGTGCTTCTGCGCGACAAAACGCGCATCGAGGACTTCTTCATCCGTTACGATCTGAACACCGATTTCTCCGAAGCGCAGAACCTTCGCGCGGAACTCCGCACGAACGGCGAACTGCCCGTTACCGCCCGCCTGCTCAACGCCGCGGGTGAGGTTTTGCAGACCGTGAACGCGACCGTCTGCGGCGAGGGCGTACTGAACTTCGCAAACGTCACCCGCCCCGCTCTCTGGAGCGACGAGGAACCGACACTTTACGCGCTCGAACTGTGCGCGGGTGACGAGATCATCCGTCAGCCGTTCGGTTTCCGCAAGATCGGGATCGTCGGCAAAGTCATTTTCATCAACGGCAAAAAGGTCAAGGCAAAGGGTGTCAACCGACACGATTCCCACCCGATCCTCGGTCACGCCACGCCGATGGAACATATTCTCCGCGACGTTCTCCTCTTCAAGCAGTACAACGTCAACACCGTCCGCACGAGCCACTATCCGAACGACCCGCGCTTTGTCGGACTTTGCGACGAATACGGCATTTACGTCGTCGACGAAACCGACCTCGAATGTCACGGCATGGGCATTTACGGCGATCACACCCCGCTCACGACGGATCCCGAATGGACGGATGCCTACGTCGACCGTGCCGCGCGGATGCTGGAACGCGACAAGAACCGCACCTCCGTCATCGTATGGAGCGTCGGAAACGAGAGCGGTGCCGGACTGAACCACCGCAAAGAGATCGAGTATTTCAAAATGCGCGATCCCTCCCGCCTTGTTCACGCGGAGGACGAGTCCCGCCGGGCATACAATCTTCTCCGTGCAAAGGAAAAAGGAGAAACGCCCGATTTCGCCCCCGAATTTTACGATGAATACCTCGACTTTGAAAGCCGTATGTATCCGTCCGTGGACGAGATCAGAAAATACTACGTCAACGGCAAATTCTTCAAGAAACCGTTCTTCCTCTGCGAATACGCGCACGCCATGGGCAACGGTCCCGGAGGTCTTGCCGAATACTGGGATCTCATCTGGAACAACGACTGTATCTTCGGCGGCTGCGTATGGGAATTCACGGATCACTCGGTCGCGACCGGTGAAAACGTTTACCGCGATCCTCACTACGTTTACGGCGGAGATTTCGGCGACTACCCGAACGACGGCTGTTTCTGCGTAGACGGTCTTGTCTATCCCGACCGCCGTCCCCACACCGGGCTTTACGAACTCAAAGAAGCCATCAAGCCGTACCTCATCACTTACGATAACGGTACCCTTACGGTCAGGAGCCGCCGCTACTTCAAGTCCTTGAGCGACCTCTCTCTTGACTACGTTGTGGAGAAAAACGGAAAAGTGATCGCTTCCGGATCTGTTCCCGCACTCAACATTGCACCTTGCCGTTCGGCAAAATACAAACTCTTCGACATCCCCGTGTTCGACGGCTTCACCACCTTGAACGTGACCGTCAAGCAGAACAAAGAAACCGCCTGGGCGCCCATCGGATACGAGATCGGAAGAGATCAATTCGTCCTTTATGACAACCTTTGTTGGCAAAACGGCAGAAAATGTGCCGAATTCGACAAAGAAACCTACACGTTCCGTGCCGGTGATATTTCTTATACGATCGGCAAAGAATCCGGACTTATCGAGCGCATCGTGAAGAACGGCGCGGATCTGATCACCGCTCCCGTCACTCCGACTCTTTGGCGTGCTCCCACCGACAACGACCGCAACGTCGTTCTCAAATGGCGCCGGATCGGTCTTGACCGCCTCGCCGTGAAGTGCTACGGAACCGAGGCAGTAACCGAGAACGGTCAGACCGCCGTTACGGCGAAACTCTCGCTCGGTGCGGCTTGCCAACTTCCCGTTATGCGATTGAACGTTACTTACAAAGCGTACGCCGACCGCGGACTTGAGATCTCCGTCCACGCGACCACGCCGGAAGATCAGATCTACTTGCCCCGTTTCGGCTTCCGCTTCACCATGCCGGAAGGCGCGGAGGACGTGCGCTACTTCGGTTACGGACCGAACGAATCCTACGAGGACAAGAAACTCTCCTCCCGCATCGCTCTGTTCCGAACGACCGCGACCGCGAACTTTGAGCCGTACGTCCGTCCGCAGGAAAACTCCGCTCACTTCGGCTGCCGCTTTGCGGACGTTGCCATGACGGACGGCATTGGTCTGTATTTCAGCGCACCCGAATTCTCCCTCTCCGTTTCTCACTTCTCGCCGGAAACTCTGACCGCCGCCGCACACGATTACGATCTTGTGCCGGAGAAGGAAACGACGGTTATCATCGACTACCGCAACAGCGGTCTCGGCTCCAACTCCTGCGGTCCCGAACTTGACCCGTCCTACCGCATCGACGAGCGCGAGATCGACTTCCGCTTCGCCGTCAAGCCGCTTCGTCCCGGAAACTGTCTGCCGTTCCGCGAATACGAAAATCTTTGAGGTCCGCTTATGTGGATAACGAATCAAACTTTCGCCTCGCTTTCCCCTATCAACGTTTTCAAGCGCGAACACTCCGGCGACGCGCCGGCACCCTCGCCCGTACAGAACGCCCATATTCTCTTCCGCCGCGCGTTCGAACTCGGCACATTTGAAAAAGCCGTATTGAAAATTTCCGCGGACGACCGGTACGAATGTTTTATTGGCGGAAAATACGTTGCGTGCGGCGTTGCGCAATCCTACACCTTTGCCTATTACTACAACGAGATCGACGTTACCGGTTTTCTCAAAGCGGGAAAGAATCTGCTTGCCGTGCATACCTGGTACGACGGACAGATCAACCGCGCCAACGTCAGCGGCGACAACCTCCACGGACTGTGGCTTGAACTGACCGTGGACGGGGAAACCGTCTTGACCTCGGACGAAACCTTCCTCGTGACGACACACACCGGTTATCGGGCGATCGGAGAATACGGCTATAAAACCGGATTTCTCGAAGAATTCGATGCCGGCGCCCCCGAAGTCGGATTTGAACGCCCCGACTATGACGACACCGCGTGGGACTATGCCACCGAAAATCCGAACGGCAAATGCTACACCTTCGTCGGTCCCGCCCCCGTGCTTGAACACGAATATCTCACCCCCGCCGTCTGCCGTCAGGACGGAAACCGCGTGTTTATCGACTTTGGCAGAGAAACGGTCGGCGTAATGTCCTTCGCCGCCGTCGGCAACAAGGGAAGCAGGATCACCGTTCGCATCGGCGAAGAACTGAACCCCGACGGCACGGTGCGCTTCGATATGCGTTGCAATTGCCGGATGGAAGAAACCGTGATCCTTTCGGGCAAAGACGACGTCTTTACTTGGTTTGACGCGCGCGGCGTTCGCTACGCGGAACTCCTCCTGCCCGACGGATGCCGTTTTGATACAACCTCCGTCATCTTCCGCGCGGGTCATTTTCCCTACAGGGAAGCCGTGGATCTCACCTGCCGTGACAAGAAACTCGAAGAAGTGTTCCGTCTTTGCGCCGACACCGTGAAATACGGCGTTCTCGAAGTCGCGGTCGATTGCCCGACGAGAGAAAAAGGTCAATACCTCGGCGACACCGGCTATATCGGCATGGTTCACGCCGAACTGACCGGAGAAGCCGTTCTGCTCAAAAAGGCCATGCGCGACTTCGCACGGTCGGCATTTATCTGTCCCGGACTTATGGCAGTCGCCCCCGCGTCGTACGCACAGGAGATCGCGGACTACTCGCTCTCCTACCCGTGGTTCTGCCTGTTCGCCTACGAAAAGGACGGCGACACGGCGTTCTTGCGTGAGGTGTACCCCGCAGTCCTCGGTGTTTATGATTATTTCAAAAAGGTCGTCAACGAAGATTACCTTCTTGCCGACGTTACCGAACCGTGGAACCTCGTCGACTGGCCCGCCAACCTGCGTGACGACTATGATTTCGATCTTTCCAACCCGCCTCCCAAAGGCATCCACAACGTTCTGAACGCCTCTTTCATCGCCATGATGAAAACCGTGGAGGAGATCGCCGCCATCCTCGGCGAACCCTCGCCGTGCAAAGAACTGCTTCCCAATGCCGAAGCCGCCTTCATCAAAACCTTCTACGACGAAAAGCGCGGTCTGTTCCGCGATACGCCCACGTCGGATCACTTCGCGATCCACTCGTCCATCTTGCCTTTGGTCTACGACATCGGCTGTACCGAGGACGTCAAACGCAACGTCCTTGCCTTCATCCGTGAAAAACGGCTCTGCTCGATGAACTATTTTGCCTACAACGCCCTGCTCGCCGTGGAGAAATGCGGAGATTACGCCCTGCTCAAAGATCTCATCACCGACGACTCCGCGTGGCGGAACATGCTTTCCGAAGGCGCGACGGCGTGCTTTGAAGCATGGGGCAAGGACAAGAAATGGAACACAAGTCTTTGCCACCCGTGGATGAGCTACGCCATCCTCTTCCGCAAACATATTCAGGATCTTGCCTGAAAAAGAAACCTCCGGGCTGTCAAAGCTCCGGAGGCCTTTTTTATTATCGGATTTTTTTCAGAGTTACGGTCTCGCCGATCTTCATAAACATTCCGTTTCTGTCAAGGCGGTACGGAACGTCAAGCAGGAGCATCGGCAGAGTTTCATCGGCACGAACGGTGATTTCGGTTTCGCTCTCGCCGAGAACGGTAAACTTCGATCTACGGAAAGGAACATCGGCGTAACGGTGAGGAAGGAAGAACGCACGGTCGAGAACGCCGTCCTCCCCGGTTCCGTCGGCAAGGATCACTTCGGAAGGGGAAAGTTCCGGCATCTGACAAGCCGTAAGTACGGACGCTTTGCCGGCAGGAGCCGCAAACCGATCTTCCGCCAGCGTTTCTTCTCTGCCCGAAAGAATGTCATACCGATAGAGGCGATAGGTGCCGTTTTTGCTCTCTCCGGAGAGATCGGAAGCGGTCAGGACGAGAGTTTCGTTTTCTTCGGAAAGGGAGAGAATAAACGGTTGTGCCGCACGTTTGAAAGCGTAGAACGCCGGCTTGGGATCGCCGTAATAATCGACCACACTCCATCCGTTGGCTGCAGGCCAGCAATCGTCAAACATCCAATAGATGATGCCGGACGAGAACCAAGCGTTCCGGCGGAAGAGTTCAAGTGAAAGACGGATCCATTCGCATTGGAGCATCTGCATTTTCTCCACACGGTCGGCACCGTCCCGGTATTCGCCGAAAATTCCGCGTGTCATACGGTCAATATAACCGTAAAGCGTGATCTCGCCGAGTCCCGGATTGTTCTTCGTATGGTATTCGGAAATCGAGGTATCGTCTCCGAAAATATCTTCGTCCGTCATAAATTCGCGGAGCGTGGAAACGTAGGGCATACCGATAGCGGGTTGCTCCGCACAGAAACGTGCGAGATACTGCGAGAAGAAACTGCGGTAATCGGAGAAATCTCCTCCCCGAACCCATTTGAAGAAATTGCCGAGGAACTGCGTGTTGTGCGTCGTTCCGCGCACTGCGGAAGCGTAGGGCACACCGCCGTACGGGCTGGAAGGCAGGAACCGGCGTGCGGGATCAAGTTCACGCAGAACGGGGCCTATGGCTTCGAGAGCGGCACGTCTGCCGTTGTAAGACGGCATATTCTCATCACCGCATACGGCGTTCTCGTTATCGCCCGACCACCAGACGAGAGAGGGGTGATTGCGGAGAGTGAGAGCGGCGTATCTTGCCTCGGCTCCGAGTTTTTCGATAAACGCATCGTCTTCTTCGGGATATTCGCCGCAAGCCATCAGAAAGTCCTGCGTTACGAGAATACCCTCTCTGTCGCAGGCGTCGTAAAAGGCGTCCTGCTCAAAGATTCCGCCGCCCCAGACACGGAGCATATTACAGTTGCCCTCTTTTGCGAGCGAAACGAGAGAACGGATTTTTTCCGGCGTTTCTTCGGACACGAACGGCTCGCAGGGAACCCAGTTTCCACCGCGGCAGAAAATACGGACGCCGTTGACGTAGAGAATAAAGGAAGAGGATTTCTCATTTCTGTCCCACTGGACGAGATGACCGTACGTTTTGATCCGGGAAGCGAGTGCCGCTTCGGGCGAATCCGCCGCATCGTCGGTTTCAACGATCCGTGCCGTGCGGATACCGAACGGTACCGTCTTTTCTCCCCCTGGTGCGGACACGATCAATGTGTAGATCGGTTGTTCGCCGTAACCTGCCGGGAACCAAAGACGGGGATTTGCCAATGTGAAACGCTCCTCGATGACGGTGTCCGCCGCATTTTTCTTCACGGGGAGAAGCTTTCTTGAAGTTTTCCAAACGGTTTCGCCGTCGGGAGACGTAATGGCGAAATCTGCCCAACCGTCGCCGGTCAGATCCTTGAAGGCAGATCGTAAAACAAGAGATGCACCGTATTCACCGACAGATTCTGTGTAAATATAGACGTTGTCCGGGCGGTCGCTTTCGGGTACTTCCAGACGAACGCTGCGGAAGATCCCCATAGTAACAAATCTTGCCACCCAGTCCCAGCCGTAGGTGCATTGTATGCGGCGTGTATAAAGCCGTTCAAACGTGCCGAAAGCGGCATCCCGGCGGGGAAGATCTCCCGTTTCACGAGAGGGCGAACGGAATTTTACGGTCAAGGTGTTCTCTCCGGGACGGAGCAGTTTTCCGACCGGGAAGACGTGGGGGATGAACATATCGTCGGTTTCTCCGACGCACTCACCGTTCAGTGTGATCTCTGCGTAAACGTCCAATCCGTCGAAAACGAGGCAGGCGTTTTCAAAGACATGATCTATGGAAAACGAACGGGTGAAAGTAACGTCGCATGTTTCCACCCACCTGCAGAGATCGGCGTTGTCCCTGTAGTAAAGATCGGGCAAAAGCCCCGCTTTTTGCAAATCGGTATGTACACATCCGGGGACGGTTGCCGGAATATCAAAATCGTGTTCGTTTCCGTCGGTTCCCCGGCATCTCCAAGCGCCGTTCAGATCGCAAAGTATCATTGTTCCTCCGTTGCCGCAGAAGCGGCGGTCATTTTCTATAGATTATAACACAAAACCCCCACCGTTTCAAGAGTATTTCAACGGTTTTGCACGGCTGATTGACAACCATTTATCTTTATGTTATAATGAAAGAAAAAGGTGACTGCAATGGTGAACTGAACCCGTAAAAACGGACATTGAATAAAAAGACCTCTTGTAGTAGAAT
>JAKSPH010000048.1 GCA_024404975.1 Clostridia bacterium
GTTCACCCTCACCGTAAACGATGACGAGATCTCCCTTGCCGCCGCAGAAGTTGCCGTTCAGAACTGGGCAGCCATCGGCTTCACCGTTACGGTCAACGCCGTTGACGACGTCGTCAACAAAGTTACCGATCCCAACTCCGGCGAGTTGATGGACATTCAGGATTCCAAGATCCAGTCCCTTCTTAAGGATGCCGCAGTCGGCACTCGTGACTTCGACGTGATCGCCTGCGATTGGCAGACCTTCTCCTCTGATAAGTTCGTTGCCCTTTGCGCCTTCACTTCCGAAATGAACGGAAACGGTGCGAAATTCGATGCCGCAGGCGCCGCTACTCCCTACGGAAACGTTGCCGGTTGGGTAAATGCCGATTTCGATGCGCTCATCAAAGACGCTATGACAAAATCCGGCAAAGAGAGAACCGCGGTTCTGGATGAAGCGGAAGCACTTCTCCTTGACAACTGCCCCATCATTCCCGTAACGTTCAATCAGAATTATGCCTTCATCGGAAACAAACTTTCCGGCGTTAAGACCGACGGATTCGGCAACTTCGTATTGACCGATGCCAAACTCTCTCAATACAAGAAGTACATCACCGAAATCAACAAGTAAGAGTTATCGAGGGGATTCCGATGGGGATCCCCTTTGATTTTCCCGAAAGGAGCAGTATGGCAAAAGGAAAAGAATATGAACTGAAGAGTCTGACAGACATCAAGATCTTCATTCTTTTTATTCTCGATACGATGCGGTACCCCGTGGATACGACCACCCTCCGCAACGTGATTTTTGAAAATATCGTTACCCCCTCGACCGAGTACGAGGAATGCCTGAACGCACTTGTCGATGACGGCCACGTCATCCACGATGCCATCGACGGGGAAGATTATTATATGGTAAGCGAAACCGGCAGACGGATCAGCGCGGAACTCTACGACACCCTCGATCCCGTGTTCCGTGAGCGCTCCCGCCGTTCTGCGATGAAGTACTTTTCTCTCGCGGACAAAGGGGCAAAGACGTACGGCACGATCCGTGAGGCGGATCATTCCCGCTTTGAGGTCGAACTCGTCGCCGAGGATTCCTTCGGAAAGATCATGGACGTGAAACTCTGGATGAATTCGAGAGAAGAAGCCGAGAACGTTCAGCGTTCTTTTGAAGTCAGCCCCGATTCCGTGTTCCGCGGCGTGATGTTCTCCGCGACCGGGAAAATGACCTATTTGCCGTAATATTCATGTATTTTCCTCATTTTGACGGTTTTTATACTCTTTTTTTCGACATTCTTGTGAAAAGTTATAAAAATTCGTGAAAAAATTTTTAAAAAAGTCTTGACAAAAATCTGTAATAAGGTATAATATACTTATCATGGTATTGGAGTTTCTTTATGCCGGATGAGGGAATGAAAAGGGAAAACGAACTGATCCGTTCTTTCCGACAGGGAAACGACGAGGCGTTCACCGCGCTTATGTTGCAGTACGAACCTCTGTTTTCGTCGCTTTTGACTGAAGCCTCGGCTTCCGGCGGCGACAGTGCGGAGATCCGTCTTGCGATGGAAGAGGCGTTCCGTAACGCCGCGATCCACTATGACCTTCGGGATGAGAACCGTACGTTCGGAGCCTACGCAAGGACCGCGATGAAGAATCAGATCCTGAAATTGCGTAAGGATTGGAGCCGTCACGGTTTCGATGAACTCACCGAGAACACGGCGGATTCTTTCGATCTCGAACAGTATATGATGGAAAGGGAGCGGTTCCTCCTCACCTGCAAGAAGATGAAGGAGATCTGCACACCGATCGAATACCGTGTATTTATGGCGTATCTCGCGGGGGAAACTCCGAGACAGACGGCAAAACGAATGAAATGCGACGTCAAGACCGTGTCAAACGCGAAAGCACGTGCGCTTTCAAAACTTCACAAAAACTCTGCGGAGTTTTTGATCTGATGTGTTTATATGCCCAGGTAGCTTAACGGAGAGCGTTGTTTACAAAGGCGCCGGTTGGAATCCGGCACGGGCAAAAATTATACCTACCAAGCGAGGAAAGAGAAACCATGGAGTACCAGGACAAGACTTTGAAGTGCAAGGATTGTGGCAACGAGTTCGTGTTCACCGCAGGCGAGCAGGAATTCTACGCATCCAAGGGATTTGAAAACGAACCCCAGAGATGCAAAGATTGCCGCGCTGCAAGAAAGAACGGACAGAAGGGAACCAGAGAAATGTTCACCGCTGTTTGCGCTGATTGCGGCAAGGAATGCCAAGTGCCCTTCAAGCCCACCGAAGGCAAGGCTGTATATTGCAGCGAGTGCTTCGCAGCTAGAAGAAACGGCTAAGCTACCCGTCAATTCTGAAAAAAATGAAGTCTTCGGACTTCATTTTTTTTGCCGTTTTCCTGTTTTCACACCGCCGATTCGACCGCTTTTTCGGAGCGGGGACAGGATCCGACGGTCTTTTTTATTTACATCGGAAGAAAATAATAATTCTTCCTATTTTTATTGAAATAACTATCGACAAATCGAAGCCTTTGTGCTATAATTAAATGTAACAATGAGAAAGTGTCCCATGAGGTGAAAAATATGCCGGAACAATATAAAAACAAGAACACGTTTCAGAAGAACCGCGGCGGTGGAGGCAAGTCCTATGACAGATGTCCTCCGCTCCCCAAAAGAGAGTTTTCGGAGAGAGAACTTCCCGAAAATATGACGGTCGGAAGAAACGCCGTGAAGGAACTTCTGGCATCGGGACGCGACATAGATAAGATCTTCGTCCAGAACGGGGAACGCGAGGGTTCGATCAATCTCCTTATCGGACAGGCGAAAGAGAGAAAGATCACGATCGTCGAAGTCGAACGTGTAAAACTTGATGAAATGACCGGTCACGCTGCCCATCAGGGCATCGTCGTTATGGCGGCGGAACGCGACTATTCCACCGTCGAGGACATCCTCGCTTACGCGGAAGAAAAAGGGGAAAAGCCCTTTATCGTCCTTTGCGACGGCGTGGAAGATCCCCACAATCTCGGCGCGATCATCCGCAGCGCGGAATGTTGCGGTGTCCACGGCATCATCATTCCGAAACGCCGCAGTGTCGGCTTGACGAGTGTCGTCGGCAAATCGAGCGCCGGTGCCATCGAGCATATGCGGATCGCGAAAGTGACGAATCTTTCGCAGACCATCGACGAACTCAAAGAGCGCGGAATCTGGTTCTATGCCGCCGATATGGGCGGAGAACCCGCTTACAAAACCGACCTGAAAGGCGCGATCGGAATCGTCCTCGGATCGGAAGGCGAGGGGATATCCCGCCTTGTTAAAGAAAAATGCGATTTCACCGTATCCATACCGCTGTACGGAAACGTCAATTCCATGAACGTGTCCTGCGCGGGCGCGGTACTCTTTTACGAAGCAGCGAAACAAAGACATTGAAAAACGGACAGATCCGTTTTACCATAGGGGGTAGAACAGTATGAATGAGCAGAATACGCCGAACACCGAGCGGGAAAAACACGAGTTCCTTTTCGGTGAAGAACCGTCGGGCGGGCTTCTCTTTGAAGAGGCCGGGACTCCCACGCCCGAAAGCGCGCAACCCGTGACCGAGGAAGAACCCCAGGTTGCCAACCAACCGGAGGAACCCGCCGAGGTCCCCGCGCCCGAACCCGCCGAAAAGACGGACGACATTCTCAATCTGATCCGGCAACCCTATATGCCGACCTTCACCGAAGTGAGCGAGAATTACCGTATGGCGAAACCGCACACGGACGCCGAAAAAACCGCAGAAGTCAAGGTCGAGGCGATCAGACCCGATGACCTCGCACAGACCGCGGAAGATGCCCCCGCCTATGCTTCGGATCCCACGGCGGACGAGCCGTATGAGAAAAACGAAACGGATGCCGTTGTCGTCAAAGTCGGTGTCGATGCCCTCAAAGACGAGGAATCCTCCGATCTCGTTCTGAAAAAGCCCCACGATGCGCCGAAAGAAGCCGACGTCCGTGAGCAGCGCACCCTTGAAGATGAAAAAGCCGAACTCGCCGAACTCATCGGTGACTACGTTTCCGAACCCGAACCGGAACCCGCGCCCAAGCATGTGAAGTTTGAGCCGAAGCCGAAATCCGAGCCGGAACCCACCCCCGTTATCCCCTACGCGGAACCCATCACCATTGATATGAACGGCTCGCAAGACGTCCCCGCCGTTCCGGAGGACGTGCTCCCGATCTATACGCCCCCCACGCACTTCCCGCACAGAGAATATTGCGACGAGTCGCAGAAAAACGGCATCAAAGACCGCTTTATCGATCGGCTGATGTCCCTGCGTGTCCGCTTGATCTTTGCTGTCCTTCTGTTCCTCGGCTGCCTGTTCGGAGAAACGTTCCTTCTCGCGGGACATAATTTGATCGAACTGTTCGGTGACACCCCTTTCCTCGCTCCCGAAGTGTTCCATGAATTCGTCATGGCGGGATGCGTCTTTGCCCTCATCCTTCCCGAATTTATCAAGAACTTCAAAAAACTCGTCCTCGGACGGGGAAGTATCACCTTCCTGCCCGTTCTGACCTGTCTGTTCTCGGCACTCTATTATCTCATTCTGACCTTGATCGAAGAAACGGATTTCGTTCGTTTCGGAACGGTCAACGCGGCGATCGCCGTTTCCGTCCTCGTGGCGGAGATCTTCGAACTCCATGCCGATTTCCGCAGTTTCAAAACGGTTTCGTCCTCCGATGAGAAATTCGCCGCAACCAAGACGCTCACCCGAACCATGCCGAGAGAAAATCTCGCGCTCGACGGTGCGGTGGACGAACTCAATTCCGAGACTGTCACTGTATCCAAAGCCTCCTTCGTGACCGATTTCTACGCCAACCTCCGTGTCGGCTCCGAAAACCGGAAATTCAATGCCATCCTCTTTGCCCTTGTGTTCGGCGTTTCCGCCGTAACGGGACTCTCCGTCGGATTCATTCAGCACGGCATCGGTGCCGGCTTGAGCGCGGCATATATCTCCCTCGTATTCGGCGCACCCGCCTTCGCGGTATTCTCCCGTAAACTCCCCCACCTTCTCACGGAAAAGAACCTCAATGCCGACTCTGCCACGGTCGTCGGTGAAGCGGCGCTCTCCGCGTATGCGAAAGCGGACGTGTTCTCCTTCCGCGACTCCGAGATCTTCGGGGAAGAGGGCGTATCGCTCAAACGCATGATGCTTTTCGGCGATTCCGAAGAGATCACCGACGTTCTCCGTAAAACCGCCTCTCTGTTCGTCGACCTCGGCGGACCTCTCGAAACCATCTTCGCTTCTTCCGGAAGATGCGAACGCGCCTCCGACATCGTGATCGAAGCGGACGGAATCCGCGGCATTCTCGGCGGAGCCGCCGTCTGTGCCGGAACCGAAGCGTTTATGAAACGCATGGGTGTCGCCGTTCCCGAAGAAACCGCGAAGGAAAAAGAAGCGGAGCAGGATGAAAAGACCCGCGTGATGTTCTGCGCCGAAAACGGTCGCGTCATGGCGAAGTTCTTTATCCACTACGCCTTCTCCGAAGACTTTGCGGAACTTCTCGGCGGTCTGCGCGAAGAGAAGATCGTAACTCTTGTTTACACCCGCGATCCCAATATGGATGCGGATCTGCTCGCCGCGCTCGGTGTCACCGATAAGGAAATGCGTTTGATGAAACTCTCACAGAACGATGAGATCGGCACCGAAACACCCGACCGCGTGTCATCTCCCGTCGTTGCGCTGAACAGAAAGACCAATGCACTTTCCGCTATCCTTCACGCAAGACGCTTCGAGCGTTTCCGCTTGAAACTCGAAAACTATCTCCTCGGCTTTGCCTGTGCCGGACTTCTCGCGGGAGGCATTCTCGCCGCCGCTTTCGGTGCAAGACTGACTTTGCTATTACCTCTTGCCTACCTGCTGCTGCAAACACTCGGATTCTCCGCTTTGTGTCTGCTCACCTTCCGGAAAAGCAACTGATTAAGGAAAACCGTTTATGCTTTCAGATAAGTGTTATTCCTCCGTCCTCAAGTCCGTGGTCAAACCCGGTCAGTATCTCGGCGGAGAATTCAATCAGGTCATTAAAGATAAATCGCGGATCGACTGCCGTTTCGCGTTCTGCTTCCCCGATACCTACGAGATCGGAATGTCCAACCTCGGTGTCCGTATTCTCTACGATTGCCTCAACCGCCGTCCCAACGTGTGGTGCGAGCGCGTCTACGCCCCGTGGGTGGATATGAAAGAGAAAATGGAACAGTACGGACTTCCGCTCTGTGCTTTGGAGAGCGGGGATCCCGTCCGCGAATTCGACGTCGTCGGATTCTCTCTCCAATACGAACTCTGCTACACGACCGCGTTGCAAATGATAAAACTCGCCGGTTTGCCGCTTTACGCCAAAGACCGTACCGAGGATATGCCCGTTCTCCTGGGTGGCGGTCCCTGCACCTATAACCCCGAACCCGTTGCGGATTTCTTCGATGTCATCAACGTCGGGGAAGGAGAGGACGCGCTTCCCGAATTCTGCGATCTCTATATCAAAATGAAAAAAGACGGCACCTATACCCGCGCCGCCTTCCTGCACGAAGCCGCAAAACTTGAGGGCTTCTACGTGCCTTCGCTTTATGACGTAACTTACAACGAGGACGGTACCATCGCCGCTTTCACTCCGAAATACGACGATATCCCCACCAGGATCCGTAAACGCATCATCCGCGATCTCGATACCGTGCCGTTCCCTGAAAAACCCATCCTGCCCTATGTGGAAACCGTACACGACCGCATCGTCCTCGAAGTTTACAGAGGATGTATCCGCGGATGCCGCTTCTGCCAGGCGGGAATGATCTACCGTCCCATCCGTGAGAAATCTCCCGATACCCTTTGCGAGAACGCGAAGTGCATCTACGAGAACACGGGATTCGACGAGATCTCTCTCGTATCGCTCTCCATCAGCGACTATTCGGAACTTCCCGCGCTCACCGACAAACTTCTCTCATGGACGGACGACGCCCACGTCAGCCTGTCCCTGCCGTCGCTCCGAATTGACAGTTTCTCGGAAGACCTTATGAAAAAAACGTCGAGCGTCCGCACCGGCGGTATCACTTTCGCACCCGAAGCCGGAACCCAGCGCCTGCGCGACGTCATCAATAAAAACGTCTGCGAAGAGGATCTCTTCCGCTCCGTCGGCATTGCGTTCCGCGGCGGAAAGAGCAACGTCAAACTCTACTTTATGGACGGACTTCCCACCGAAACCATGGAGGACATCGAGGGCATCGCCCATCTCGCCAAAGGCGTGATCGATCAGTAGTATCTTATGCCGAAAGAAACCCGGCCCCGCGGTATCGGCGTGACCATTTCCGTGTCCTGCTTCGTTCCCAAGCCCTTCACGGCGTTCCAATGGGAGAAACAGGATACCTTTGAAACCTTGCTTGAAAAGCAGGAGCATCTCCGTTCCTGCATCACGGATCGCCGGATCCGTTACACCTACCACGATGCCAAAGTGTCAAGTATCGAAGCGATCTTCGCCCGCGGCGACCGCAAACTCTGCGCCGCCCTCGCCGAAGCCGTCGAACAGGGATTCAACCTTGACGCGTGGGACGAGTTCGTCGATTACGACCGCTGGCTGGCGGTGCTGCGGACACCGGGTGTCGATCCCGCCTTCTACACCACGCGCGGATTCGGACTTGACGAAATCCTGCCGTGGGACTTCATTGATGCCGGCGTGACGAAAGAATTCCTTCTTCGTGAGCGTAAGAAAGCATACGAAGAAAAAACCACCCCCTCTTGCGCCGAACAGTGTTCCGGTTGCGGAGCGAACCGTTTGGGAGGTAAAACAAGATGGTGCAAATAACCGATCAGAATCCCAAATTCGTCCGTCTGAAATTCCGCAAAGTCGGATCCTTACAGTACATATCTCATCTTGACCTCGTCCGTACCTTTATGAAGGTCGTCATTCGCGCCCGAATCCCCCTCTGGTTCACGGAAGGATTCAACCCGAAGCCGAAACTCGTCTTTTCCGTTCCTCTTTCCATCGGTGTGGAGAGTGAAACGGAGTTTGTCGATATCCGACTGAATTCCGACATCACCCCCGAAGAAGTGATGGCACGGATCAACCGTAACGTGACCGACGAAATGCGCGTGACCGATGCGTATTTCCCCTCGTCCCGCCTCTCCGATCTGTCCTACATTTCCTACGTCATCCGTATCAGAACGGACGGCGCTTCCGCCGATATGGCGAAAAAAGCGGAAGAGATTCTGAACGGTGAAACCGTAGTCGTGGAAAAACGCACGAAAAGCGGACCTGCCGCCACGGACATCCGCCCCTTCATCAGGAAAGCGGCGGTCGACTTTATCGACGGGGAACTCGTCATCCATACGACGCTCTTCTCCGGTCCGTCCGCGTTCCTCAATCCGGAATACGTTATCCGTGCGCTGAAAGACCGCCTCGGAATTCTTCACAATCCCGATCTCACCAAGGAATATTCCTTGATCCTCCGCAAACACGCGTACTTTGAAGATATGACGGATTTCCGTTAAAACAAAGTATCAAACTTAAGACCCGATAGCCGTCCGAGATGCATCAACGCGTCGCTAAGACGGCTTTTTGCTTGCAGGAGTGCCGCCGTGTCCTGCGCCTCGGCGCATCCGACGAAATCCGCGAAACTCTCCTCCACGTGTGTCAGATCTTCGTGATTGACGGAAAGGGCGATCGTCCGTTCCAGATCGAGGAACTCGCCGTACAGTTGTCTTGCTTCTTCCGCGGTGATTCCGGCGCTGACGGCTTCGACTTTTCTCTCGGTTTCCCGCACGGCGTTGCGAATGAAAATATCGTTCCCGATCACCGCCCCCGTGATCAGAAACAGAGCGATCCCGGCGATCAGTACTGCCTTCGGCACCTTGCGCCGATCGACTTGGGAATCCGTTTCGATCAGAACGATGTTTCCGCCGTCGTCGATCGAGAGGAAAAATACACCCTGCCGTTTTACGCCGCGCTCCATCAGAACGCCGTTGAGCCATTTCTCTGTGTAGCCGAGTGCCTTCATATTATTATATATGACCTTTCCGTCGAGGATCAGCGGGTGGGAAAGTCCGCCGCCCCCGCCCGAAAGCGACTCCGCCGTCAACGGTTGCTTTTCCTCTTTGAGGATCACGGACATCTGCCCCGACTGTTCGAGAATGACGTAATCGAGGTCGGAAAGGGAAGTCACGCCCGACAGACGGAGTTGAGAGAGAAACTCGGAGAGCGAGATACGGTTCTTTGCGAGGGCACTTTGCATCAGCCGTCCGCGGAAAACGAGATATTCCGGCTCCCCCTCCGTCAGTATTTCGACCGCGCGGCTTTTGTTTTTTATATAGGAAAGCAGAATCTCAAATCCGACGATCAGAGAGATGGGAACGACGGTATATAACAGCGGAATATCCGGGTCGTTGATCGGCAGAGCGGCGAGTTCGGAGATGAGAAGCGTGGAGATCAGTTCGTCGACTTCGAGTTGTCCGATCTCGCGTTTTCCCATGATTTTCAGTATTCCGTGCAGAAAGAGAAAGATAAGCGCGGTGCGAACGAAAATCGTCAGCATATATATTCCTTCCGAATGAAAGTATTTTCTTTGTAGTTTCTCCGGGATTTCATACAATATTGCCGTGAATAATGTCGAAAACGAAAGAAAATATTATGCAGATTTACTAAAAAACGGATTTTTTCAAAAAAACTTTGCAATTTCCCCTTGACTTTTTTATAAAAAGAGTGTATAATAGCGAAGCACGATTTCGAGAGACGAATTCGTGGATCGATCATTGAAA
>JAKSPH010000049.1 GCA_024404975.1 Clostridia bacterium
ATTCTACTACAAGAGGTCTTTTTATTCAATGTCCGTTTTTACGGGTTCAGTTCAAAGCATACCGCTCTTTTTTATTTGGCAAGGAGATATTCGTGGATGGCTTTTGCCGCGACTTTTCCCGCGCCCATGGCGGAGATAACGGTTGCGGCGCCCGTGACGGCATCGCCGCCGGCGTAAACACCGTCTTTGGAGGTCTTTCCGGTATCTTCTTCCACGATGATACCTCCGTGACGGTTGACTTCAAGTCCTGCCGTCGTGGATTTGATCAGGGGGTTCGGCGAAGTTCCGATGGAAATGATCACGGTGTCAACGTCGAGAACGAACTCACTTCCCTCTTTGGGAATGGGACGGCGGCGTCCGCGTTCATCCGGTGCACCGAGTTCCATTTCGATACATTTCATACCGGTAACGAAACCGTTCTTCGGATCGCGCTTGTCGTCGGAATTCTCGTAACCGAGGATCTCGATGGGGTTGTTGAGCAGTTTGAATTCGATGCCCTCTTCCATCGCGTGTTCGACTTCCTCGCGTCTTGCGGGGAGTTCTTCCATGGAACGGCGATAAACGATGTACACTTTTTCGGCACCGAGGCGAAGCGCGGTTCTCGCGGCATCCATCGCGACGTTACCGCCGCCGACAACGGCGACTTTTCCGCCCTTCATGATGGGCGTATCGGAATCGTTGCGGAATGCCTTCATAAGATTGGATCTCGTGAGGAATTCGTTGGCGGAATACACGCCTTTCAGACTCTCTCCGGGGATCCCCATAAAGTTGGGAAGTCCGGCACCGGAACCGATGAATACGGCTTCAAAGCCCATCTCGAAGATCTCGTCCACGGTAAGGGTTTTACCGATGATCATATTAGTCATTACTTCAACGCCCATGGCTTTGAGGTTATCGACTTCTTTCTGAACGATGGCTTTCGGCAGACGGAATTCGGGGATACCGTAAACCAGAACGCCGCCCGCTTTGTGGAGCGCTTCGAACACGGTCACGGAGTAACCGAGTTTCGCAAGGTCACCGGCGCAGGTAAGACCGGAAGGACCGGAACCGACAACGGCGACTTTATGACCGTTTTTCGGTGCGGTTTCGGGGATCTTGTCGCTATGCGCGTTGTGGTAATCGGCAACGAATCTTTCAAGCCGTCCGATGCCGACGGGTTCGCCCTTGATCCCTCTCACGCATTTGGATTCGCACTGCGTTTCCTGCGGGCATACTCTTCCGCATACGGCGGGAAGAGAGGAAGTTTCGGAAATAATACGGTATGCACCCTCGAAATCGTTCTCTTTGATCTTCGCGATGAATTCGGGGATATGAATATTGACGGGGCAACCGCCGACACAGGGCATATTCTTGCAGGAGAGGCAACGGAGCGCTTCGTCGACCGCCGTGGCTTCATCGTAACCGATGGCAACTTCGTCGAAGTTGTGTGCTCTGACAGCAGGTTCCTGCGTGGGCATGGGATTCTTTTTCAAACTCATATTAGGCATTTTCCTGCTCTCCTTTCAGAAGGTTGCAGACTTTGGCATGTGCTTCGCGTTCAAACGGTTTATACATAGCGCCGCGGGACATGGCTTCATCGAAATCGACTTCATAGCCGTCGAAGTCGGGACCGTCCACGCAGGCGAACTTGGTGATTCTCTGTCCGTCGCGGACAAGTGTCAGACGGCAACCGCCGCACATTCCCGTTCCGTCGATCATGATCGGGTTCATGGAAACCGTGCAGGGGATCCCATAAGGTTTGGCGGCGAGGGTCACGAATTTCATCATGACAAGCGGTCCGATGGTAATGACACGGTCGAAGGTTTGCCCCGCACCGAGCATCTCGTTGATCGGCACGCATACGTTACCCGCTCTGCCGTAAGAACCGTCATCCGTCATAACGAACAGACGGTCGGACGTTTTGCGGAATTCGTCCTCAAGGATCAGAAGGTCTTTCGAACGGAAGCCGATGATACTCGTCACCTCAGTTCCCTGCTCTTTGAGTGCTTCCGCGATGGGGAGCGCAATGGCACAGCCGACACCGCCGCCGACAATAAGTACTTTCTTCAATCCCTCAATCTCCGTGGGAACACCGAGAGGGCCGGCAAAGTCCGGAATGGTATCGCCTTCGTTTTTCGCATTGAGAAGTTCCGTCGTCGCACCGACAATCTGGAAAATGATACGGACGGTACCCGCATCCTTATTCACTCCGGCAACGGTCAGGGGGATCCTCTCGCCGTCATCGGTGGCGCGAAGAATAATAAACTGCCCGGCTTTGGCTTTTCGGGCAACGAAAGGCGCTTCGATCTCCATCAGAGTAACCGTGGGGTTAAGCGCTCTTTTTGTTACGATCTTATACATGGCTTTGCCTCTTTTCAAAATCAGATGCTTCTATTATAACAGAGGGGGACGAAAAAAACAAGAGGATTTTCCCTTTAATTTTCAAAAAAAGGAGCCGTGCGTTGCGCACAGCCCCTGCGTGAGTTATCTGTATTCGGGATTGAACGAATAGTAATTCTTCTGATTGAGTTGCTCCTGCGTCCGCGAGAGGGCGTCGCCGAACCGCTGATAGTGGACGATCTCGCGTTCTCTCAAGAAACGGATGACGTCGTTCACGTCGGGATCGTCGGACAGACGGAGAATGTTGTCGTAAGTCACTCTCGCCTTCTGCTCCGCGGCGAGGTCCTCCGACAAGTCGGCAATTGCGTCGCCTTTGGAAGCGATGGCGGATGCGGAGAACGGAACGCCGGATGCCGCCTGGGGATATATGCCCGCCGTATGGTCGACAAAATAGGGGGCAAATCCCGCGGCGGTGATCTGCTCCGGTGTCAGGTTTCTCGTCAGTTGATAGAGGATCGCGCCGATCATTTCGCAATGTCCGAGTTCCTCCGAGCCGATGTCGGTCAGAAGCGCGATGCTCTCTTTATTCGGCATGGTAAATCTTTGGTTGAGGTATCTCGTTGCCGCGCCGAGTTCTCCGTCCGGTCCGCCGAGTTGTGAAATGATCACGGAAGCGAGGCGGGGATTCGGGGTTTTGATGTTGACGGGATATTGCAGTTTTTTCTCATAGATCCACATAGGTTACCGCTTTCCTCCCATGGTTTCTTCATTCTCGTTTTTCTGCCACGGCCAGATGCCGCCGACGTAACTCCGGTAATCCGTGATCACGCCGTCGTGTGTCAATGCGCCGTACTGCCCTTCGTAGGCATCGACGGCATTGCGGAGTTTCTCTTTCGCGTCGAGAAAATAACTCGTCGCCGCCGGATTGTCAGGGTGAGTATCGAGGAACAAAGTGGCTTCGTCAATCACGAAACTCAATCTCTGAATATGAAGCAACAGTTCTTCTCTCGTCATTTGCCGGTCACCTCCGAGAGGGGTTTGTCGAGTTCATAGAAGAGAGTTCCTCTGTTCAGTGCTTCGGCAGGATCGTAAAGACTGCGGAATTCCTGCGGCAAGGCGTAGACCATTGCCAGCTGGGAAGGATGACCGTTCGGTTCTGCGTTTTCCGCACCGAGTACGGAATATCCGTTTTCGTTCTTTTCCATTTTTTCCTTTTCCTTATTTGTTGATCGGGCGAAACCGCCCATCTGCATTTTATGAAAACGGAAAAGAAAATGCCATTCCCCGAAGCCGGGGAACGGCACTGAAAAGATCAATCCTCGTAGGAACGGTCGAGCGTGTGTGCGGCGGTACTGTTGTCGTTCTCGATCCTTGCGATCTCTCTTGCGATCTGCGGGGGCAGATCCGAGGGGATAACGCCGAAGGAGGAGAATTCCTCCGCGAGATGGTCTGCCGCAAGTCCGTGGAAGTAAGCGGCGAGAGAGGCGGCATCAAGCGGACGGGTACCCATGGCGATGAGGGAGGAAATGACACCGGCGAGGACGTCACCGCTTCCCGCTTTGGCGAGGGCGGACGAACCTGTGTGGTTGATGAACAGTTCGGTTCCGTCGGTAACGATGGTTCCCGCGCCTTTCAGGACGAGTGTGCAGTTATATTCCGAGGCAAAGGATTTCGCGCGTTCTATGCGGTGAAGCTGGACGTCGGAAACGCTCTCTCCGGCGATCCGTGCGAATTCGAGGGGATGCGGGGTGAGAACGACGGGGCGTTTTGCACTCTTCAAAGCAGAAAGACCGTCCTCAAGATCCCACGTCAGCGAGTTGATGGCATCGGCATCGAGAATGAGCGTTCCTCCTTCTGAAAGAAGCAGGGCTTTCACAAGTCGGAAAAGGTCTTTGGAATTGTCGGAGCCGCATCCGATGAGCGTTGCCGTCTGCTTTGCGGACAGTTCGACGGCGGCGCGGATGTCCTCCTCCGTCATGGCTTCGTTCGCGGGGCGGACTTCGTAGATCGCTTCGGGATACTTCGCCGTGAGTTCGCGGACGAGTGATTCCGTGCCGAGGTAAGTCGTATACCCTGCTCCGCTGCGGAGTGCGGCTTCCAGACTCAATGCGGCGGCGCCTCTGTATTTCTCGCTTCCCGTGATGACGAGAAGTTTTCCGAAGGAACCCTTATTGGAGTTCTTCGGACGTTTGGGCAAATGGAGTTTGACGAACACTTTTTCGATCAGGTGGTCGGGAATATCGAACGCCTGATAGATATCGTCCCACGGAAGTCCGAGGTCGTCGAACACGATCTCACCGACGTATCCTTTCGCGGGATAGGAAACAAGACCGGTCTTGATCATGGAGAGGCAGACGGTAACGCCGACGTAGGTCGCGGCATCGTCAAGGACAGAGCCGTCGTCGGCATTGATTCCGAGAGGAACGTCGATGGCGATCTTTCTCGTATTTACAGCGGAATGAATGGCTCTCGCCAAGGGTTTGACGCTTTCGGGAATCTCACCGTGGAAGCCGGTTCCGAAGATGGCGTCGATCACGCATCCGGCATTGTGGATACGCTCGGTCAAGCGGTCGCTCGCTTCATATTCTTCCACTTTACCGCCGCGTGAGAGAAAGAAATCACGGAAATAGCGGCTCTCCTCGGTTTTCGGTCCCTCTTTGAACATACCGAAAACGGTAACGTCGTAATCGTCCATCAGTTTGGTCGCCGTCGCGTAACCGTCACCGCCGTTGTTTCCGACACCGGCAAAGATCAATACCGTGCGTCCTTTCGGAACGCGCTCGAAAACTACTTTCGCCACTGCCTCGCCGCTGCGGTCCATCAGGTCGCGGACAGGGATGCCGAGATGTTCCGCCGCATAGCGGTCGATCTGCGGAATAAGAGAGGATGTCGCAAGTTTCATAAAAGTGTCCTTTCGGAAATTAAAAATGGGGAAAAATGCTAAAAAGTACTTTACAAATCCTTTCGTTTTTGGTATAATGTATTATACACTTAAACGAAGGAGCAAAATTTCATGTCAAAAAAACTTATCATCACCGTTGCCAGACAGTACGGAAGCGGCGGACGTGAAATCGGAGAAAAGGTCGCAGCAGCGCTGAACATTCCGATTTACGACCGCGAACTCATCACCGATGCCGCAAGCAAAGGCGATCTGCACGTTGACGTCATTCAAAAGGCTGATGAAGTTGCCGCTAACAGTTTGCTCTATACGCTCGCCGTTGGTTCCAATGTGTTCGGTTCCGCAACGTCTTTCGGCTATAAAATGCCCATCAACGACAAACTGTTCATTCTTCAATCCGACGTCATCCGCGAATATGCGGCAAAGGGTTCCTGTGTCATCATCGGACGCTGTGCCGACTACGTTCTGCGCGATGAACCCAACCTGCTTCGCGTCTTCATCCACGGAGATATCGATCACCGCCGGGAGCGCGTTCTCGCACGTCACCCCGACATCAAACCCGCAGCCGCTATCGATATTATCAGCAAGACGGATAAACGCCGTTCTTCCTATTATAATTTCTATACCGGCAACAAGTGGGGCAAATACGACAATTACGATCTCGTCCTCAACTCTTCTACCCTCGGCGTAGATGGTGCTGTCGAAATGATCGTAGGCTTCGCAAAGAAAAAAATCGAGGAATAACTATCGGAAGGCGGTTCTTTTTGAACCGCTTTTTGTTGTCTTGACTTGATTTTACCACAAAAAAGCCGCAATTGCAAGTTAAATTGCCGAAATTGCGGAAAAAAGAAAAAACAACCGCTTTCCCTCTTGAAATTCGACAAAGTTTGCGGTATAATAATTAATTGAAAATAATGAACTGAAAGGATACAGCCATGAGCCAATTTCATCTGATTGACCACCCCTTGATCCAGCACAAACTCACTATCATGAGAGACAAGAACACTTCGACCAAGGATTTCCGTGAACTCCTTAACGAGATCTCTCTCCTTATGGGTTACGAAATCACCCGCGATCTTCCTCTCGAAGACGTCGTTGTCGAAACCCCCGTTGCAAAAGCAACCCTCAAAAAGATTTCCGGTAAGAAGCTTGCCATCGTTCCCATCCTCAGAGCAGGTCTTGGCATGGTAGACGGTCTTCTCAAACTCGTTCCCTCCGCAAGAGTCGGTCACATCGGTCTTTACCGTGATCCCGACACTCACCTCCCCGTAGAATACTACTGCAAGATGCCGCCCGACATTGAGGACAGACTTGTCGTCATCGTCGACCCCATGCTCGCAACCGGCGGATCTTCTTCCGATGCCATCGCCATGGTCAAGAAGAGAGGCGCTCGCAACATCGTCCTTATGTGCTTGGTTTCCGCACCCGAAGGCGTTGCCAAAGTCCAGGCAGATCATCCCGACGTAGATATTTACAGTGCGGCTCTTGATGAGAAACTCAACGAACACGCATACATTGTTCCCGGTCTCGGAGATGCCGGAGACAGAATTTTCGGTACCAAATAATCAGTTCCGAATCCCTGCCGAAGATGAGGTCAGCCCCCGCTTCGGCAGTTTTTTTGATGAAAGGAGACGTCTATGCACGAGATAAAGATCGGTAAGAACGACGCGGGACAAAGAGTGGACAAGTTTCTGACGAAAAGTCTGGATCTGCCCATGAGTTTACTCTACAAGTCCATCCGTTTGAAAAAGATCAAACTCAATCGCAAACGGTGTGAAGCCAACACGGTCCTCGCCGAAGGCGACACGCTCCAATGTTTCCTTTCCGACGAATTTTTTGAGAAGAAAACCAACGACTCTTCCCTGTCGAGGATCACCCCGCACCTGCGGATCGTGTACGAAGATGAGAATATCATGCTTCTGAACAAGCCCGCGGGGGTTTCCGTCCACGAGGACGAGAACGGTTCGACGAATACGCTGATCACGCACATTCAGGCATATCTGTTCCAAAAAGGCGAATATGATCCCGACGAAGAACAGTCTTTCGCTCCCGCGCTCTGCAACCGCATCGACCGCAACACGGCGGGACTTGTGATCGCGGCAAAAAACGCCGAGGCGCTCCGCATTATGAATGAGAAGATCAAGAACCGCGAGATCGACAAATACTACCTTTGCGCCGTTCACGGTGTTCCGAAGCCGAAGGAAGCGACGGTCAAAGGGTTTCTCCTCAAGGACGAGAAGAACAACCAAGTCAGAGTTTACGACAAGAACCCGCCGAGGGGCGCGAAAGAAATCGCGACGCATTACCGCGTGATCGCGGAAAAGGGCGGCACTTCCCTGCTGGAAGTCAAATTGCTGACAGGCAGACCGCATCAGAGCCGCGCACACATGGCGTTCATCGGTCATCCTCTGCTCGGCGACGGCAAGTACGGCGTGAACAAGCAGGATCGGGAGCGTGGCTACAAATATCAAGCACTCTGCTCCCATCGGTTGAAGTTCTCCTTTGTCGGCGAGTCCGGCTGCCTTTCCTATCTCAACGGAAAAGAATATGCCATTCCTTCCGACGAGATCTTCTTCACGAAAGAATACATTTAACGCAAAAAACGGATTGCAAATTGCAATCCGTTTTTTATTTTATTTTGTTTCGAGTTCGGCGGCGCGTTTTTCGTAAAACTTGGGAAGTACGAAGATGAGCGCGATTCCGAGTCCGAGCATCAGCACAGACTGGAATTGCGAGGGGCTCAGAAACGGAAGGATGAACTTTCCGCGTTCGTCACCGCGCACGTATTCGATAAGGAAACGGAATACCGCATAAGAGATGAGGTAGACCGGGAACGTCAGACGGAAGTTCTTTTTGAGAAGAAGGAACGTGCAGACGCCGAAAAGGATAAACAGGAATGCCGCTTCAAAAAGCATGGTCGGATAGACCGGTGTGCCGTCGTAGAACATTTCCCCGCCGTGGTAGTTGGCGAGAGAGTATTCCGGGAAGGAAACGCCGAGGAAGGCGAAGGCACCTTTGGCATCGGCACCGTAACAGCAACCGGCGAAGAAGCAACCGATTCTGCCGAATCCGTGTGCAAGAAGGATACAGGACGGAAAAATACACTCGACGTCGATCAAACGGCTTTTCATACGTTTTCTGACGAGGAAGTAACCGATAAGGAAGGACGCGGCACCGAAGATAAGACCTCCGATAAAGGTCATTCCGCTTCCGAACTGAAATCCGCCTGCGGGATTCTTCAAATAATTGTAAAACGCCTGATAGAGAGTTGCACCGAGGAAGCCGATCACGATGGCGACAATGCCGTTATAGAAGATGAAGTCAAACATCTCCTCCGACACCCCGCGCTTTTTGCCGATCAGATAAAGAAAGGCAAAAGCGGCAAGGATACCGACGGCAATGCAAACTCCGTACAGATAGACACCGAATTCTTTACCGAAGAGGGTAAAAGAAAGGATGGGATCAGAATACATGAGTGAACTCCTTTGATTGGATTTTTAGCCGAGGAACGAGAATACGTTGAAGGACTGAAGAAGGATGATGATAAGAATGACGGGAGCGACGAAACGGATCATTACGCGATAAAGACCTTCTCTTACGAACTTCTTTTCGCCGAAGCCGATCTTGACTTCCTCTACGATGGTATCGGGTTTGGTCAACCAACCGATCAGAATGCAGGTCAGGAAGGCAACGATGGGAAGAAGCAGGTTGTTGGAAACGTAATCGAAGATGTCGAGGATCTGCCCGACGGAACCGTTGGGCAGTTTGAGATCGAAGTAGAATACGTTGTAGCCCAGGCAGGTAACAACGCCGAGAACGACGGAGATAACGAAGGTGATGACGGATGCCTTGGGTCTGGACCACTTGAACTTATCAATGAAGGAAGCGGCAATGGTTTCCATCAGAGAGATCGAGGAAGTCAAAGCGGCGAAGAGGACAAGCACGAAGAAGAGTGCGCCGACGATATGTCCGATGAAGCCCATTTGTTCGAAGACGGTGGGAAGAGAGATGAACATTAGTCCGGGACCGCCGTTTCCGAGGTTTTCGGCGCCCTGGAATACAACGACGGAGGGGATAACGATAAGACCTGCGAGAAGTGCGACACCGGAGTCGAAGATCTCGATGGAGTTAACGGACTTGACGAGGTTCGCGTCTTTCTTACAGTAAGAACCGTAGGTGATCATGATGCCCATGGCGATACTCATGGAGTAGAAGAGCTGTCCTGCGGCATCAAGCACGATGGTGATGAGTTTGGAAGCGGTAACGCCTTCAAAGTTGGGAACAAGGTAGATCTTCAGACCCTCAAGCGCGGTTCTGGTCACGCCGGTGTTGGGATCGGTGTATTTCAATGTCATGGTGTAAACGCCGATACCGATAACGAGGAAATTATCGCCG
>JAKSPH010000005.1 GCA_024404975.1 Clostridia bacterium
CCTTTTTCCCGCCGACGGTATAAAGCGTCAATCCCGCGTCGGCAACGATGCTTCTGCCGGGTTCCATGAGAACGGTCGGAGGAGTCAGACCGAACTCCGCACACGCCGTGCGTACCGCCTCACCGATCCTGCGGATGTTTTCCGCATAGTCGGGGACGGGATCCGTTTTTACGTAAGGAACGCCCATTCCGCCGCCGAGGTTGAGGACCGTCGCTTCAAATCCGAGTTCCCTTTTTACGTCGCCCATGAAGCGGAGCATGATCCTCGCCGCGTCGCAGAACGGCGCGCAGTCAAAGATCTGCGAACCGATATGGCAGTGGAATCCCTCCGTAACGATATGAGGCATGGAGAGTGCGAGAGCGGTCAGTTGCATTGCCTGTCCCGTTTCGATGGCGGCGCCGAACTTGGAGTCCACCTTTCCCGTGGTGATCTTTTCATGCGTATGCGGATCGATTCCGGGAGTCAGACGGAGCAGAATCTTCTGACGGATCCCGCGGTTTGCGGCTTCCCGCTCGATGGCGTAAAGTTCGTCGGCGTTGTCGCAGACGAAGTGTCCGATTCCGTTGTCCATAGCGAAAGCGATGTCGGCATCGGTCTTATTGTTGCCGTGAAAATAGGCTCTCTGCGCCGGGAATCCGGCAAGGATCGCCGTGTAGAGTTCGCCGGAGGAAACCACGTCAATGCCCATGTTTTCCTCGCGCATGATTTCATAGATATGTTTGAAACAGAGTGCCTTGCTCGCGAACAGAGGACCGGATTCCCCTCCGAAAGCCTCCGCCATCGCCTGCCGGTAAAGACGGCATCTTTCCCGGATCCTCCGTTCATCCATCAGATAGAGAGGCGTACCGTATTTTGCCGCCAACACCGCCGTATCGTGTCCCGCGAAGGTCAGATGCCCCTGTTCGTTGACGTTAAGATTCTCACTGATCATCTTGCGCTCCGATCAAAGCAGATGCGCCCGCAGTTCGGCACCGTCTTCCGGCATCAGAAGCGCGGGAGCGATATCAAACACGGTATGACAACCCGTTTCGCCCTTCTTTGCAAGGCGGAAGGCGGCACGGGCATAGGCGATCAGCACACTGCCGGTGAATTCGGGGTTGGATTCCAACTGCAAGCGGTATTCGATCGTGTGTTTCGTTTCCAGATCCATTCCGGTATTTCCGCTGCGGATGACACAGCCGCCGTGAGGAATGCCCATGTGCTTTTCGCGGAGTTCCTCCATGGAAATGAAATGAACCGTCGTGTCGTAATCGGCGAAATAGTTCGGCATGGTCTTGATCTCGTTTTCGATCCGGGCGAGGTCGGCGCCTTCTTCGGCGACAACGTAGCACTCTCTCGTGTGTTTTTCACGCACGCTGAGTTCGGGGTTTTCACCGGCACGGACACGCGCGACCGCGTCTTCTACGGGAACCGTATACTGACGGGCATCCAGAACGCCGTCGATCCTGCGGATCGCATCCGAGTGTCCCTGGCTGACGCCCCGTCCCCAGAAGGTGTAATCGTTTCCGTTCGGAAGGACGGCGTTGGCATACATACGGGTGAGCGAGAACAGACCGGGATCCCAACCTACCGAGATGATCGAAACCGTACCCGCTTTCTCTGACACTCCGTCGACGGTGGCAAAGTGTTCGGGGATCCTTGCGTGAGTATCGAAACTGTCTATCACGGAGAAGTGTGCGGCGATCGCAGGCGTCGTTTCGGGCAAATCCGTGGCACTGCCTCCGCAGTTGACCACCACGTCGACCTTACCGCAATACTCTTCCATCCGGTCGACCGGTACTACCGGAACGCCGGGCGTTCTCAATTTGACCGTTGCCGGATCTCTTCTTGTGAAAACAGCCACAAGTTCCATATCCGCGGCGTTTTTGACGGCGGCCTCCACACCCTTTCCGAGATTTCCGTAACCTGCAATTGCAATTCTGATCATAATTATCCCTCCTTTTGATCAATAATGGAATTCATATCGTAAAGCCCCGGTTTCTGATTCCGGAGAAATGATACTGCACTGAGCGCACCTTCGGCGAACAACGCACGGGAATGTGCCTCGTGTTTGAGAGTGATCGTCTGGCAGTCGGTGGAAACCAGCACCTCGTGGATGCCGACGACGTTTCCTCGGCGGACGGCGTGAATGCCGATCTCGTCCTTTTCCCGCACGGCTTTTCCGCTCCGTCCGAGTTTGATAAGTGCCTTTTCACGCACGTTCTTGATGGCATTTGCGATCATCAGCGCCGTTCCGCTCGGTGCGTCAAGTTTGCGGTTGTGATGGGTTTCCACGATCTCGATATCCGCGTCGGGCATCACGGAAGCGGTTTTCACGGCAAGTTCTATCAGCAGAGCAACGCCGAGCGACATATTCGCAGAGTGGAAGATCGGAACGTTTTTGGCGGCGTTCGCGATCATCGCCTCCTCCTCTTCGGTGTGTCCCGTGGTGGCAATGACCGTCGGGAGCCCGCGGTGGACGGCGTAATTCAGAAGATCCTTCGTGGCGAGATGATGCGAAAAGTCCACGATCACGTCGGCTTCTCCGCCGAAGTCATCCGGATTCCGCAATACGCCCGGTTCGTTTGCCATTTTGTCTATGCGTGCAACGATCTCATAGGAATCGGAAGCGCTCACGAGAGTCTCCATCGCCTTTCCCATTCTTCCGCACGCGCCGTAAAGTATGATTTTCGTCATATTAAACCTCCAAGCCTTGCTGCCGCATCAGAGAAAGAAGAACTTCTCTGTGTTCGGACTCCATCGGAGTCAGCGGCAGACGCAGATAATCTTCGCAGAAGCCGAGTGCCGCCATCGCCGCCTTGACGGGAATGGGATTCACCTCACTGAACAGTGCGTTGATGAGCGGAAGATAGCGGAGCTGCATCTCCATCGCGCCCCGAAGATCACCGACAAAGAAACGGTCGCACATCTGCACCGTTTCCCTGGGCATCAGATTGGAAAGCACGGAGATCACGCCGGCACCGCCCGAAGCAAGCAACGGCACGATCTGATCGTCGTTTCCCGAATACAGATCCAACCGATCGCCGACGACGCGCATGGCTTCCATGATTTTGGAGAGGTTGCCGTTCGCCTCCTTGATCGAAGTGATCATCGGGTGATCCGCAAGCGCGCCGTAAGTCGCCGGCTCGATGTTGACTCCCGTTCTCGACGGCACGTTGTAAAGGATGCAGGGTTTGGTACTCTGATCCGCAATGGCGGTAAACGTCCGGATCAGTCCGTTCTGCGTGGCTTTATTGTAATAGGGGGTTACGAGCAACATTCCGTCGTAACCGATCTCACAGGCGTACCGAGTCAGATCAATGGCGTACGCCGTATCGTTGGAACCTGTTCCCGCGATCATCACCGTCCTGCCGGCGGCACGCTTGACCGCATAGTCCAGCGCCGCGCGATGTTCCTCATCGCTCAGAGTGGATCCCTCTCCCGTCGTTCCGCAAATGACCAGCGCGTTGATCCCCGAATCGATCTGCCAATCGATCAGCCTGCCGAAGCGGTCGTAATCGATCCCTCTCTCGGTCAGCGGAGTGATCAGTGCGGTTGCGACGCCTCTGAAAAGTACGGGTTTTTTCATTTTCTTTCTCCTTTTTCTTCTCGTTTTTCGGATAATTGGGTATAAAAAACAAAAAAGTAGTCGATACGAATCGACTACCCCGCAGTTTCCGGCACGGCCAAAAATGATAAAACAAAATTAGATAAAGTGCCCGAAAAAGCAAGATAGCTCTCCGCAAAATAGCGACAGTAGGGGAGATCTTATTCTCCGCTACCAGGTCAACCTCGGCAGGGTTGCCTTCGGCACCGATCCCTTTCACTCATACCGGATCTTGCCGGATCCATTTCGCATGAGTTACTGATAATGCGATGCGCCTCTATCTGTTTCTCTGTTTTCATTATAACAGGTTTTTCGACAAAAAGCAAGTGTTTTTTTCAAAGAATTCGAAAGACGGAGAATCCCCGCCGTCCGGCACGGTTCAAAACGGACTCCCGCAAAGCGTGAAAGTCATAATATTGGTCGTGGCGTTGACTTTTTCCCGCAAATGTACTACAATACAAGAAAAGAAAAATATCTTTCATCAGGAGAACGCCGCCATGAAAATCACCTATTTCGGAACCGCTGCCGCCGAGGCTGTACCTACACCGGGTTGTGAATGTGCCGTTTGCCGTCACGCTCGAAAGACGGGCGGAAGAAACACGCGTCTGCGCACGCAGGCTTTGATCGACGACCGCCTGCTGATCGACTTTCCGGCAGATGCGCATTACTTCTCCATCCGATACGGTGTCAATTACCTACGCATCGCGGGGTGCCTCATCTCACACAGCCACAGCGATCACCTCTGCGCCCCCGATCTTGTGTCTTTCGATCACGGCTTCTGCGCGACCGACCGTGAAGAACCGCTCCACTTCTTTGCCGGCGAGGACGGTTTCCGCCATATCCGCAAAACCGAAACCGATCTTTCGGTCGGACGGCGTGACGTCACGCTCATAGAGCCGTTTCGCCCCTTCACCGTTGCCGGCTATGAGATCACGCCCCTGCCCGCAAACCACGCCCCGACGTCCTCTCCTCTGATTTTCCATATCCGCAGCGGAGAGAAAAGTATGGTCTGGGCTCACGATACCGGCATTCTGCCGGATGCGGCGGCGGAAGCGCTCGCCGCGCTCGGACGCGTGGACTTCTTCTCGCTCGACTGTTGCCTCCCCTTCCTGTCCGGCATCCGGCAGGGGCATCTCAGTATCGACACCTGCGAAGAAACCTTCGCAAACCTCACCGCGCGCGGCGTCATCGACGGAAAGACCGTCTGCGTCCTCAACCATTTCTCTCACAACGGCGGAGCCACGCAGGACGATCTGGAATCCTTCTGCCGCGAAAAGCCCTACATCCCCGCCTACGACGGAATGACCATCACCTTCTGAACCCAACTCTGCACAAAAAAACGGCGGAAACAAAACGTTCCCGCCGTTTTTATTCTAAACTTATTTGTGATAGTTGTTTTTCGGGATTCGTTCAACTTATGGGGAAATCGTTTCGCTCTCCGCGCAAAATTCTTTTTCCTGTTGAGAACATAGTTTCCCCTTCTGATAAAGATCTTCAAAGAATGACCTCGCTCATTTGTTCGAGCAAGGTCGTTTTTATTATTTCGCCCGGTCGATCGGAAACACCTTTTTTTATCCTTTTTTCGTCAATTTCTGTTCTCTTTTTTGAAAAAGTTGACACAATTTGATAAAAAATGATAAAAAGATATTTACAAAGACCCCATTTTATTGTATAATAAGCTGAATAATTATGAACGGTTTTTCCGTTTTTTCCACGTTTGCCACGGTGCGGCACCCATTCTATAAAAAACAGGTGAACTTATGAAGAATTCAAAAGAATACACACTCTACGTGCTCGGCTCTCGCGGAAGCAGACCCGTACACGGTCGCCCGTTTGAGGTGTTTGGCGGACAAACCAGTTGCTTTATCGTTAAATCCGAAAAGCACGCCGTCGTCATTGATTGCGGAACGGGGTTGTTTGATGCCGAAGCGATCCTTTCCGACTGCGATATTATCGACATCGTATTCACGCACGTGCATTACGATCACATCATCGGCATGTTGGACTTCAACATCTTCCCGAAGGACGCGCGCATCAGTTTCTTCGGTACGTTCAGCACGTGGCTTTCTTACGAAACGATCAAGGACTTTTACCGCCACCCGTTCTGGCCGATCCAACCGAATCTCGGCGCGGTGTGCGAAATCTCAAACGACGGCTCAAGCTACAATCTGGCGGACGGCTTTGTGCTTTCGGCAATGAAAGCCAATCATCCCGACAGCGGCAACATCGTTTCGCTGACGGTGGGAAACACCAAAATCTGCTTTATGTTTGACGTGGAGATCGACGGTAATTTCAATCTCAATATACTGAAAGACTGCGCTTTCTTGGTCTTTGACGGCATGTTTGACGATTCCGAGTATTGTCAGCACCTGGGATGGGGGCATTCCACCTATCAGGAAGGATGCCGCTTGGCGTCGGTCTATAATTGCAAAGCGCTTCTGATCACGCATCATAATCCCAAAAACGACGACGAAAAACTGCTGGCGATGGAAAACAAAGCCAAACTCTTATATGCCAACACCAGATTTTGCCGTGCGGGTGACATTTTCGTCATCGAATAACGCCATAAAGGAGAGCTGCCTGTGAAACTGTTTCGAAGAATCAACTGGAAAGCGTTTTCCAACCTTGAAACCATCGAGGAAAAATCCTTTTGGATCGTAGCCCCGACGGTAGCTTTAGTCGGTATGATAGGACTGACAACGTCAGGTTCTTACGAATCGATGATTCCTATGATCGCGGCGGCGCTCTCTTGCTTTATTCTGCCCATTTTGCTGATGATCTTCGTTTCAAAGAAGAAGAATTATCACTCGGCATATCCTCTGCTCTGCATTTTCACCGGTGCGGTCGCAACTCCCGTCACTTTTATTTTCGGCGGCGGCTTTTTGTCCAGTATGCCGCTTTTTTGTGTCGTAACGGCGGGCATCACCGGTCTTTGCTATTCCAAGCGGTGGAGATTCCTTTCCGTCTTCTCCTGCCTGGCTACGAACACACTCGCGTTTTTGTACGTCTATTTTAACGGTTCCCCTTTCCCTCTGAAAGGTTCCGAAATGCTGAACAATTCCAAAGAGATATGGCCGGTGTACAACGATATGTTCCTCGGCTATTATCTCGCCTCTCTCGCGCTTTTCATATCGGTGCATTTTGTCATCAACGACATTCGTCGCTACTCCCTCAATCAGGAAACGTTGCAGCAGTATTTTGACAAGGAAAAGCGGAAAGAAATACTGAATAAAGCGTTAGGCGGAAACATTTCCAGCGAGTCTAACCACAAAAAGGCAGTCATTCTGTTTGCGGATATCTCCAATTTCACGACGATAACCGAAAATATGCCGTCCACCCTGATTTCCAAGTTCCTGAACGAGTTTTTCTCTACTGCGGGCAAGTATATTCACAGTACGGGCGGCATCATCGACAAGTACATCGGCGACTGCGTGATGGCGTATTGGTTTGACGACGCAAACGGGAACTGCGTACTGAACGCCGTGGAATCTATGCTGAATATGAAATTGGATCTGCTCAAAAAAGCGGAATCCATTTACCAAGAGTACGGAACCGAATTGAATTACTCGGTCGGCATCGCATACGGCGACGTCATCTTCGGCGATATCGGTTCGGACACGATGCACGATTACACCGTGATCGGTGACGCCGTCAACACGGCAAGCCGCATTGAATCCTTTGCCGTCAGCGGCGAAATGCTGATTTCCGACAGTGCGGCAAAGATGGTCAAGGGCGCGGTCATTTTGGAAAGCGTGGAAGCTGACCACTTCTTCAAGGGAAAAAACAAGCCCATTGATTTGTACCGCATCGTCGGATTGGCTTCCCAAAAGCAGGAATTCGCCTTTCAGGAACGCGAGCCGTACGAATACACCGTTTCTGTGTGCGGATGCCGCGGTTCTTTCCCCGTTTCGGGTCTGCGGTTCTCGGAATACGGCGGTGAAACCAGTTGCTACGTGGTAAAAAAAGACGATTACGCCGTGATCATCGACTGCGGAACCGGTTTGAAAAACGCCGTTTCTCTCCTGGACGGATGCAAAAACATTGATATCCTGCTGACTCACGTGCATTACGACCATATCTTAGGATTCTTAATGTCCAAGTTCCCTGCGCAAACAAAAGTTCGCATTTTCGGTCAATTTGACAAGTGGGACGTCCAAAGCAACACGCTTGATGAGTTTATGGAACATCCCTATTGGCCGGTGGAACTGTCCTACACCGAAAAGGTGTCGATCAAACTCGGCGAGAAGATACCGCTCGACAAAGAGATGACCGCCGCTTTCTACCCCTCCGATCATCCGGATGACGCGTGCGTCATTCAGTTAATGTGCAAAGACAAGAAAGTTGTGTTCCTTGCGGACTGCGAAAATGCCGAGAGGCTGGAACCCGGTTTAGCCGACAACGCCGAACTTGTCTTCTTCGACGGCATGTTTGACGACGGCGACGCCATCGACCATACGGGTTGGGGACACGGAACGTGGCAGGCGGGCCTGCGCTTTACCGATGGAAAGAACATCAAAAAGATGGTGATCACCCACCACAATCCCGAACTCGGCGACCACTCGCTTATGCTTCGCGAAACGCAGGCACGGCATGAAAAATCCAACGTTTCGTTTGCAAAGACCGGGGACGTCTTTATGATTTAAGGGGAATCCTATGAGATACAATCTTGGTTACGTGGATAAATATCCGATCGAGGCGGCCGGCACACCGATCGAAAACGCGCCGATGTACCGCGCAACGTTCAAGCGTCCCGTCGACCCCATTCGTCTGGAAGCGGCAGCAAGGAACGCCTTGACCGCCTTTCCTCTTTTTGCCACGCGGGTGGAATTTGATCGGGAATATTACCTGCGTACGAATGAAGAACCCCTCGTCATTTTGAACGTCACCGAGAAAGAACGTCCCAAAACCTTCGGCAAAAACACGAACGGCTATCCGTGGCGTCTGATCTACGACGGCCGCACCGTTTGCTTTGAATGGTTGCACGGCGTTTCGGACGGAATGGGCGCCCTGTCTTTCTTCAAACAGATCCTGCTTTGCTATTTCGGTTTTGAACCGCAAACGCGTTCGATGAACTTTCTCGTTGCTCCCGGTTTGGAACCTTTCATTGACCGCAAGGAGAAAGGAGAAGACTTTTCCGTTGATCCCGGAGGTTTCCGCACACGCGCTTTCCCTACGAAGTATAAAGATTACCGCACGGACTGCCATTGCCTCTACACCGACACTGCCGAAGTGCTTCGGCTGGCTCGCACCGCGCATTCTTCCGTCACTCCGATCCTCGTCATTCTCTTCTCGCAGGCGATTCGTATGCACCTGCCGAAAAAACTCAAAAACCGTAACGTCGCCTGCAATTTCGTGTTTGACCTCCGCCGCATCCTGCGCTATGAAACGATGCACAACTGCGTGGATCTGAAACGGATCACCTACACCGACGAATACGATAAAATGAGTTTCTCCGCCGTGGCAAGCCGGTATAAAGAAATACTTGACCACGCAAGACTGACACCGAACATCGTTCGCTCGCTGACCGAGCGTATCCGACTTTTTCGCTCCTATCATATCTTCCCGAACCGGAAGTGGATCAAGTTTTGCGTCAACATCGTCGGTACAGCGTTTAAGAACACCGATTGCAATATCGGTATCACCTACCCCGGAAAAGTGGATTTCCCGCCCGAAGTATCGGACAATTTGGAAAACTTCGATTTTCTCCTTTGGCACGATTTCGGTCAATGCGTGTTGGCGGCAGTGGATTTCAACGGCCGCTTCAATTTGAATATTGCCGAAAACTTCGTTGAAAAAGGCGTGGTTGAGGACTTTATTGCGCTCAGCCGCAATCTCGGCATTCATTGGAAAGAAGTCGAAAACTCGGTATTTGAACAGTCGCATTTTGAAGAATAACAGACGTTGGAAAGAGGTTTCGTAAATTGGAAAACATCGTATTTTACGGCACAAGAGGATCCGGCTCACTGACTTCGGGCAAGTATATGGAGTTCGGCGGCGGTACCTCCTGCCTGACCATGCGTTTCGGCAATACCGTCGTCATGGTGGATTGCGGCAGCGGTATCAACAACGCGCTTGAGGATCTCAAAGAAGTAGACGAACTGCACCTGTTTGTGTCACATTGCCATATTGACCACATTGGCGGCATCGCCTCTTTGTTTTCCGCGTTTGAAAATAAGAAACTGCACGTCTGGGGGAAAACCTTCGGCGCCATTTCCATTCGGGATTCCATCAACCGTCTGATGAGCCAATCGCTTTGGCCGGTCAGCGCCGATACCTATAAAAATGTTGAATTCCACGAAATCGAATCCGACGTTCACATCAGGGATCTGACCGTAAAGAATATGGATTCCAACCATCCGGGCGGATGCTCGCTCTTCCGCTTTGAATACGGCGCGACCGTTGTGGTAACCGCGTTTGATTTTTGCCACCTCGACGGCTACGATGAAAAACTCTGCGAGTTTGCCGAGGGTTGCACTACGCTGATCTACGACGGCACGATGACCGAGGAAGAACTGAAAGCCAAGCCGGAATGGGGTCATTCGACGCCCGAAGAAGGCGCCCGCATCGGTCAGAAACTCGGCTGTACCGCGGTCTATATCACTCACTTCGGCGTTTTTGACGACGATACGCTTTCCAAATGGGAAGTCAGTTTGCGTCAGGATTATCCGGCGGTTACGTTTGCCCGTTGCGGTCACCGCAAGTTCGATCTGCAAAAAATGGTGGATATCGGCGCGCTCCTCAACGTGGAAAAGGATAACGACGTCCTGCTTTCCAAAATCGTGGAAGCGAGTATGGATATCACTTCCGCCGACGGCGGCACGCTCTATCTGCTTGAAAACGGGAAACTCGAATTCAAGGTTATGATCAATAAAACCATGAATACGAAACTCGTACGCAAGGATTCGTCGCTTGGCTTGCCCTCGGTCAATATCAACGGCAAAAACGTTTGTGCCGCCGCCGCACGGGAAAAGAAACTCATCAACGTTTCGAATTGCTACACGGAAACCGCGTACGATTTTTCGGGAACGATCTCTTTCGACCGTCTGAACGGCTATCACACGCAGTCGGTTCTCGTAATTCCGTTGATTGACGAATATGACGACGTGGTCGGCGTGTTACAGCTCATCAACGCTACCAGCCGCACGGGAACGATCATTGATTTCCGGAAGAAGGACGAAGAAGTACTGATGGCGATTGCCAACCAAGCAAGTATGGCGATCATCAACTCCGCTTACTCGCAACAAATCACCGATCTTTTGTACGGATTCGTAAAGGTTATGTCACTCGGCATCGACGAGCGTACTCCCTATAACGCCAATCATACGCGCAATATGGTGCGGTTTGCCAACCTGTTCTTCGATTACGAAGAAAAGACGCATGGCAAATACGCCGTGGACGCCAAGAAAAAGCGCGAGATCCTGATGAGCATCTGGCTTCACGATATCGGCAAGATCCTGACACCGATCGACATCATGAATAAGGATTCGCGTTTAGGCAACCAATACCAAACCCTGATCCATCGGTTTGAACGCCGCGAGTTGCTCTTGCAGTTAGCGGAAGCGAAAGGTGAAATCTCGTGCGAGGAACGAAAGGTGCTGGAAGAAGAACGCGTAGCGCAGTTGGAACTCATCGACCAAATCAATCACTGCCCCTATTTGACCGACGAATTGAAAACATTAGTTGACAATTTAGCGAAAAAGACCTACAAGGAAGCCGACGGAAGCGAGCATCCCGTCATTACGAGTGAGGAACGTTATCAGCTCTCCATTGTCAAAGGCACCTTGAATAACGAAGAACGCAGTATTATGCAAGGTCATGTGACGATGACGCAAAAACTGCTTTCCCAGCTGAATTTCCCGAAGCATTACGATCAGATCCCGCTCTATGCAGGCAATCACCACGAGTTCTTAAACGGAACGGGATACCCCAACCACCTTACCGAAAAGGATTTGCCGTGGCCATGCCGTCTGATCACCGTCTGCGATATTTTCGAGGCGCTCATCGCCAAGGACAGACCGTACAAAAAGCCGTTGCCGATCGACAGATCTTTCTCGATTTTGCATCAAATGGCGGCAGACGGTCAGTTGGACGCCGACATCGTGGATGAATTTGAGCGCTCGAAAGCCTGGGAAAACCGGTAACGAATACGCACAATCGGTCAAAAGAAACCACACCCATTTCGGGCGGAGCGAAAAACTCCGCCCTTTTTTCATACGCGATTCACCGAACCCGCGACAGGTTGCCCGCCGCGTATCTTTTTTCAAAAAAAATCCCGCCGACTTTTTCCGTTCGGCGGGATTTTTCGTTATATTCAACTTGAGAATTCACAAGGGCTTCTTTATACTGTCCGATGGGGCAGTTCAAATCCGCGAGGAGGTTTTCATTTCGCGTGATGGCTGTCGGTCAGGCTTCACCGAAAAGTTCGCGCATCTTTTCCGAAGCAACGATGCTGATGTTGTTTCGGGACGCGGGACCCGTAATGATAAAGGCATTGCCGCGGTCGTTTCCGACGATCTGCTCCTGCTCGACCTTATTGATCCTGCCGGCTTTATCGTAAAGCGTGCAGAGGTCATCCATGTCATTGGGGGCGAGGGAGAAGATGAAGGAATACTGGCAGGCGTTGATGATCGCCGTCGATTTACGAACGATGTCGGGGCTTCCGACGAAGTCCTTGATGTTCTGAGTGATGACGATCTGCATACCGTTGTATTTACGGATACGCTTGGCAAGTTGATACATAAAGTCGAGGGCGACGGGATACTGCGGATCAATGAACACGTGTGCCTCGTCGATGGCAACGATGATCTTTCTTTCCGTGTTGTGCTTGATGTTGAAATCGCGGTTTTTGATGATCTCGTTGTCAAGCCATTTTAGGACAAGGAGCATCTGCGCGTTGGCGATGACCTCATTCTTATTGGCAAGAAGCGACTGGAAGTTGAACA
Organism: Clostridia bacterium; assembly: GCA_024404975.1. Taxonomy (GTDB): domain Bacteria; phylum Bacillota; class Clostridia; order Oscillospirales; family CAG-272; genus UBA1740. Next base: position 12,529 of record JAKSPH010000005.1, read on the forward strand.
CCGTGAAATTCTCTTTGACGGAAAGAGTGGATTCGCCGTTCCACAGATTGGCATTGCTGCCCTTGCCCGCAAATTTGGACACGTAATTGAAGAGAATACGCAGGTTCATAACGTCATAATCGACGGTCGCTTTTTCGAGTTTCTCCTTGATCAGATCAAGCAGATCGTCGAAGATCGGGTAATCCGACGGCGAGAGTACCGAGAAATCGGTTTCACTGTCGATGTTCTTACGCTCGTAGAGATCCACGATGACGTTATTGAGGTATTCAAGAGCGGAACTCTCGATGCCGGGAAGGACGACACGGAAGAATTTCTCAAGGAATTGCAGATGCACGGCGAAGTTGTTCACACGGCTTTCGCTTCCCTCTTCGTCGGCTTCCAGCGTGGTGATGACGTGGAAGGGGTTGATTCTTCCCTGCGATGCCGTTCCTACGTCGATCAGACGTCCGCCGAGATTCTTTGCAAGTCCGCTGTACTCGTTTTCAGGATCGAGAATGAAGATCTTCGTGTTCTCCGCGGAAAGATGGCCGAGGATGGTCTTGGTCGCGTAGGATTTACCCGAACCGGATTTACCCATAATGACCATATTGGAGTTGACACGCTCATTGTCGCGCTTGAAGAAATCGACGATGACCGGGAATCCGTTGTTGGTACCGAGGATCGTTCCCTTCTCGTCCATGACCGTGGAGAGTACGAACGGGAATACGGCGGCGACGGATCCCGAATGGATCGCGCGGGTGTATTCCTTCATTGCTTCGTAACGGGATACGTTGGACGAGATGACCGCACGGTTCTGTTTGCAGAAATTGCCGGAGAGTTCAAAGCCCTGTTCGACAAGAATACGGCGAATGGTCTTGAGGAGATTCTTCTTGGTTTCTTTTCCGGAACCGTCTTTATTGTAGACGGTGAAATGGATGTTGACTTTGAAGAGCGTTTCGTTGTCGTTCTGCAAGAGGCGGAGAAGTTCGACGAGCGTCTGAATGTGTGTCTGCTTGTCGATCAGAGAAGATGCCTTGAAAGACTGTTCGGACTGCGAAGCGAGTTCCTGCAGCGAACGGTCGAGCATACGCACCGCTTTCGACTTCTCGTAAGGTTCGAGGTTCATAACGACTTTCGTGCCGCTGATATTGAACATCTGATAACCCCATGCGTTCAGAACGGACAGGGGGAAGTTGCAGACGGAGCAGTTATAGCACTCCACGCCGTCGATGACGGCGGAATTTGCCTTGAAAACGATCTCTTTCGGAACGATCCACGGCAGGATCTCTTCCTCTTCGAGGACGTCCACGTCCGAGGCGTTGAAGTCGGAGGTGTAGGTGCTTTTCAGGAACACGGCGAGTTCACGGTCGCCGAGGACGCGGGAGGACATTCCCGCTTCACGGAAACAGTGAACGGCGTTTTCGAGGATCTCGGAGATGACGCTCTTGCTGTCGTCGTACACGACGAGATAGTAGAACGGCTTTTCGATCATCGTGCGCTCATCAAGTTTTTCATACGTGGCGATACGATCCTCGATGATCTTGGTCCGCGCGAGGAATTCCTCCGCGGTGATACTGCCCGCGTCGCGGATCTTTGCGAGTTCGTCAATCTTTGCCTGTTCGCTAAGACGGTATTTTCCGAAAGTAATGCGTTTATCCACCTTGACGATGGAAGCGCGGCTTCTGCCGTTGACCGAGCGGATCACTCTGCCGAAACAGTTGTCGATGATCTGATCCTGACGGTAACCCGAAAGGAGGCGGAACTCACGGGGATCAATTTCAAGGACACCGCCGAAATAATCGGAATAGACGATATAACCGTCTTTGATATCCTTGAAAGGAACGAAAAATTCGATGTTAGAGGATGCCTTTTCATACTCGCGGGAGTACTTTTTTACGGAAAACAGATACTTGGCGAGGTGAATACCGGCAAGGTAAAGACGCTCCTTATCAACCGGGAAGAAAAGACCGACGGTGAGGCAGGCGACGATAACCATCGTGATCGCCTTGGGGAACGGATTCATATCCGTAATGAGAATGAGAAGTTCGACAAGGAAAGCCGCGAGGCCGATAAAGGTATCGGTAAGCGAAATGTTTTTGAAAAACTCAATTTTTACTTTCGCCGTTTTCGGAATGATTCTCATCTGTCTTCCTCCTCATCCGGATCGTTGATGGAACCAATCGTCTGATCGATCAGCGAATGCTTGCCGTTCATAATCGTGTCGGAAACCCTGTCTTTCTTGCCGGAATCGGGAGTCGACGTTTCGCCGGCGTTTCCGGAACCGCCGCCGATGATGTTTTCAATCGTCGAATTTCCGCCCGGTTCGGATCCGGGTTTATAATCAGGCGTTGCACTGTTGTGCTGATCGTTTGTCTCGCCGTTGTCGGTAACGGAAGCACCGGCAGCGGAAGCGCTTTGATGGTTGTTCTTATAATCGAGCGAGGTGCGGAAGCCGAGTCGGCCGGCTACGGTGTTGAAGAAACCGTTGTGCGCCGAATCGCTGCCGAAATTGTAAAGCGAATGAGGAGCGGTAACAACGCCCATACCGAATCTTGCCGCGCCGCCGAGGAATCTGCCCATCTGCGCACCCGTGATCGCCATATCACGCAGTTCGTTGGATCCGCCGCCTGCGGTAACGAGGTTGCCGATGACTGCCATGATCCTCTGAAGAGAGAATGCGCCGCCGAGAATGATCACGATCTTCATCAGACTGTTGAGGAAACTGTTGCTGATGATCGGCAGGACCTGAGGCATACTGTCCGTGAAGAAGACCACCCCATCCCCGATGACAAGTTTCATGAGAAGAGCATAGACGCTGAGTCCGAGAATACAACCGTAACCCGTTACGAACTTCGTGAGGATCTGATCGCGCCAGAGTTTGAAGTGCGCGCCGTCGTCAAGTACGTTCGTAGCGATAGAATACGGAGAAACGATGAAGAGAAGAACGATGGAGATGGCACGGTCGACGAACATGATCAGCATATTCGCGATCGGGAAAAGAATGGCAATGCCGGCAAGATAGGAGAGCATGAAGTTGAAATAACTGATCGAAATGTAGGATTCCACTTCTCCGATATCCGTGTAATTGGCGGCACCGGTCAAAAATGCGTCGCTGGGATCGCCCCACCATGCGCCTTCGGCACACGTCGTGAAAAGGAAACCGCCGATCGTCGTGCCTTCTCCTCCGCCGATCGCACGGTAGAGGACTTCAATGAACTCATTGAAGATCCAGATGCAGGAGATGATGACTGCCGGAACACAAAGGAAGATCAAGAGTGTCTTTCCCGTCCGCACGAGGACAGATAGGGGGCTCATCTCGTTCTTTCGGCTCGTGAGCGACCGGATGATCGCAAACACGGCGAAAAGGATCACGACGACGATGCCGGAAAGTGCCGCGACACGGAACGCGCGGCCGACTTCATCGCTGCGGAAAAGGAATGTGAGAAGATCGGTTTCTTCGCCGTTCACCCAAATGGGATCCAATCCGCAGAGTTTCTTGGCGCCGAAAACCATCGCATCTATCAGTTGAAACAGCGCCTTGGAAAGTCCGTATAAAAATTCCCAAAACCAATTAAACATAATACTACCTAATTCTTTATTCTGACAATGAAGTTTGTAAGAGTAAGCGCAACGGGTGTCATATTCTCCGCTTTGCCGTAACAGGTATTGTTGTTAAAGCGAATACAGAGAACGTCACCGGGATAAAGCCGCTTTACGCCCTCCGCATCGGCGATACCGACGGAACGCACGGAAAACGACGTCCAGGTGTTGTATCCCAAAGCGACGTTTTTCGTATCAACGGGCGAGAACAGAGGATCATCGGGATCCTCCGGCGGGATCGGGGATTCCAGCGCCATGGGGATCGCGGGAACGCCGTGCAGGACGAAGAAGGAAAGCGACAGTGTCAGCGATTCCTGCCCTCTGACGTACAGGCAGAGTTCTTCAAGCTGCATTTCCCGCTCGATACCGATGCAGAAGAAAACGTAAGTATCGTCGGGGACGGAAGTTTTCATATCGACCATGGCTTGCTCGTTATAAAAATCGTCTTTCAGAGAATAGACGCTCGTTCCGCCCGACTGATCCAGAAGTGTGATGTCGCCGAAAGCTTCGTAATACGCTTCGTCCGTTTCAAAGTCGCCCGTATCCATAAAGCACCCGCTCAGAAATACGCAAGTGCAGAGAATGAGGGCAACGGCTGCGATTGCCGCCGGAATACGCTTAATACGCATATCCTTCCCACCAGTTCGAGAATACGCCGAGACCGATCTGAAGGGAGATCAGAAGAACGAAGATGAGGACAAAGCCGATGATGGAGTTTTTGAGGGATTCTTTTGCTTTTTCATGTTCCTGAGGATCGGATGCCTGCGCGTATTTTACGCCGAGGGTAATGCACCAGATGGCACCGAGTGCGCCGACGATGGCAAGAAGGACGGGGACGACGACGTTGCAGACCTCAAGAAGAGGCTGAACGATTTTCAGAAGGTTGTCTGACGTGATAGCAAGGGAAAATGACATGGTAGTTTCTCCTATTTTATAAATTTTTAATTTTCTATCATAAACAGATTTTATCTGTCTACTTTAATCTTGGTGCGGTATACCATACCGACGAAGAGGGCGATCGCAAGTACCGTGATGACAAGGATGATCAGCGTACTGCCCGCCGTATTGGGGACGTATTTCTTGACGAACTGAAGTTCGGTCACGTTTCCTGCGCGGCTCTCGATGACGATCCTGTATTCACCGCTCTCGGTGATCACGGGAGCCGAAGAACCGGAAGTGATCTCTACCGTATCCACGAGTACTTCGTTGCGGTAGATATACACCGTGTCGTGTTCTTTGAGTCCGGTCAGGGATACTTCTTCCAGCGTTACGCTGCCCTCTTCCGCGCCGACAAGACCGACGGCGGGCGGTGCCGTTTCTACGGTAATACCGAAGTTGAGTTTTTCACCGATGACGTTGCTCATCAGGACGGAATAAACACCGGGTTCTTTGAAATAGAAGCCCGAGTAATCCTCATAATCCACAACGTCGGAAAGGTAATCGTTCTTTGCCTCGCCAAACGAATGCATAACAGAGTCGATCTTGTAGCCATAGGGAGTGAAATACTCGAACGGCGCGATCTCGTGCCAAATCATATAGAGGCAGAAATAAGAACGGTTTCCGGCGGCATCGGTAACGAGGATATCCCATTTACCGTTTCCGGTGAGGAATTCGCCGGCAGGAACCTCAACGCCGTTGAGGCAGACACGCTCGATGGTGGCAAGGTCGCCGTTGAGCGAACGGAAGGTGACTCGGTTCGTACCGATGACCTCACCGCTGATACAGGGCTTGCCTGTGGCGATCTCGACGATCTCATACTGAACCACGGTATCGCGCACGATCAATTTGGATGCCGTGTTTCCGGCACGGTCGGTAACGGTAAAGACGTAAACGCCTTCCCCGTTCAGAACGGTACCGGATTCGTAAGGAATGGGTGCGCCGCCGTTGAGAGTGTAAGAAGCGCTCGCATCCTCGAAGCAAATGCTGACGTCTTTTCTCGTCGTGAGTGTGCCGTTCAGATCCTGCACGTGCAACGAATCGGGAACGGTAATTCCGATTTCGTGACGGTACAGCGTTGCCGTGAAGTTGAGGCGATAGCCGTACTCATCGAGGTAAGTGATTTCATAGACCTGTTCGCCCTCGTTCGTCGTGGAAGTGAATTTAGCCAGATAATGAGAATTCTCGGCTGCTTTTCCGTTGACGGTCAACGTGGAGAGCGGGCTGCCGTTCAGAATGAACTGATTGTTCGACCAAGCACCGTTTCTTACGATTTCGGAGAGGGAAAGGATTTCCGCTTCCGTGGTGTTTCTCGTAACACGGGCAACTTCAAGCGTCGGTGTCGAGCGGTAGCGGACAGTGACCGTTGCGCGGTTTCCGTATCCGTCCCGGAACAGGATGACGTACTCGCCGTCGCCGAGGGTTCCGAGGAGGGATGAAAAGTTCTCCGCCGCGTAGGCAACACCGTTTTCGGAGATGCCGTCATAAAGAACCTTCGTCAGATCTCCGTTCCGAAGCGAAAGATAGCGGATGCCCGCCTGTTCCAGAAGGGATAGATCGACGGAAAGTGTCGTGTTGGTGTAACCGGGTCTGGCATCGGGGTTATAACCTTTGAGAATACCGTTCGGTAACGAAAGAGGACGGTTTTCGCAAATGGTAACCGTTCTTTGCCATTCGTTTCCGCAAATGTCACGGACGGTAACGTCGTATTCACCGGCTTCCGTCAGCGTAAGTACCAGAGCGCCGTTTCCGTCCGGATGGGCGACCGTACCAAAAGGCACTCCGTCTTTCAATACGGTAAAGACGGCGTTCTCCGTCATAGCGAAGATGTTGACGCGGGCGTTGGAATACAGGTTTCCCGTGTACGCATAGCCGAACTGCCAAGTCGTATCATCCGCGTTCGTAACCTGTGCGGAAACGAGGAAGGTATCCGAAAGGACCGCGTAGTAGACGCGTACGTTATGATAACGGTTTTCAACCGTGATCCGGTAATAACCGTTGTCCGAATAGACGGTATTCGGTTTCATTGCAACAGACTCGTCAAACAGACCGTTTGCGGAATAAGCGATCAGGACGGTCGCGTTTTCGGGTACGGAACCAATGCTTATACCCTTGCTCAGGTAAAGCGTCGTTCCCTCCTCAGGATCGTCGATCGCAAGACCGTCGCGGTCGTGCAAGGACAAAGCGGTTTTTTCATGAGAGAGATGATAAATGCCATGGACGGGTTCATCCATCGACGTGCCGTCCACACGGACTTCGACGGTAGTTTCCGACGTTGCCGTTTCGGGGACCGTGCAACGGAAGACAAGCGTACCGCTGCTGTCGATCATAGCGGCGATGCCGCGCTCGTCGATCATGTAATCGGTTCCCGTTACGGCTTCCTCTACGTCAAAGAGCGGATCGGATATGCGGATGACAACCGTCTTGCTCTCGTTGCCTTCCATCGGAATAAGTTCGTAATCCATGCGGTAGATCTGTTTTCCGTCGAACCTGTAAGTAAGGAAGAAATCTCCGTTTTCGCCGCGGATGAGGAAGCGGATCTCCCCCGGTTCGCGGAGCGTGGCGGTCAGCTCGGAATGTCCCCATTCCTCTTTTTTGCCGTCCACAAGGATCTCATTGACCTTTTTCTGACGGTTCGTAAAGGAAACCGATGAAGAATTTCCGAGAACGTCGCACGCTACGATGCGGTAATCGCCGTAACGGTTCATGGTAAACGCGAGATTGTCGGAAGAAGAAAGCGTCCGGTACAGGTTTCCGTTGAAGTAAACCTTTACAAAACGGATACCCGTTGCCTCGGTAAAGGAGAAACTCAACGTATCGGCGCTGACCTCCATCCCCTCCGAAACAAAGCGTGTCGTCTTTCCGGAAGCGGTATATCCGATATTTTCGGGAATCAGCGGAGACGTCAGCGAATTGAGATGTCCCGCAAAATAGGAATCTTCATTTCCGCGGAAGTCGTTTGTCTGGTAGGTGATTCTGATGTCGGGCGCACCGACGTCAATGATGCCGGTATAATACGAAACGACGTTCGGGTATTCGTTGTACCAGATCTTGAAACGGAACGAACCGAGTGTAAGGATCGTAACCGTAGTGACGGTTTCGTTTTTGGTTCTCTCAACGGTGTAATCGACGTTTTCCTCAAAATCGTTTAGGAATTCAAAACTGTAACCGGCAGATACGGGATACGAGAACTGAAGAAGTTTGCTCGTATAGACGTTGTACTTGCCGTCCTCGGTCGGGAGGAGGATCATCGACTGTTCGGTACCCATAGGATCGTATGGTACGGGGGTACCGTTTTCAAAGTAACGCCACGTGAGCATCGGCTCATCGCGGTAAAACTCAAACGGCTCGCCGTTGTGTTCCCACTCGTTTCCGTACTTATCGACGAAGCGGAAAGTGTAAACGCCGGATTGCGTGAACTTTCTCGTTTCCACAAAATCCGAAGAGATCAGAACACCGTTTCTGCGGATCTCGCAGATTTCCATTTCGCTTGCCGTGCGGGAAGGAATCTTGACCGTAATGCTTACGTTGTCGTATACCGAAACGGAAGCGTCAAGATCCGAGTTGTTGACATAGACCTCGAACCAGAACATATTGCCGGAACGGTCCCGCACCTCAACGCTGTAACCGCCTTCGCCGAGGCGGATCAGAGAGGATTTGAGTTCCGTGAGGAGCATGGACTGTACATACTGTCCGCGCACATTGAACACCGTAACGTAAGCAAACGTGGAGTCGGCGAAATCGCTGAGTCCCGTAATGGCAAAGTCTGTGGCAAAGATCGTCAGTCTGTTATGCTCATCGGCGTTGAGTTCGATCGACCGGGGAACGCCGTTTCCCTCAGTGTAACTGACCGTAACGGTCGGAGTCTCGCGGTCAACGTAAACGCGGTAAGCGTACTTTCCGAGCGTGCTGTATTCGAGGATATCGAATGCTTCGCCGTCGCCCGGCAGATCAGCGAGCATTGCGCGCGTCAGCGGTTTATACGCCTCCGCGCCCTCTTCGTATTTCTTATAGAAGAGGAGAGTGTTTTCATCGGACACAAACGAGAATCGTGTCGCAAGCAAGAAGTCTTCGCCGTCAATGTCGATCAGATTCTCAAAAACGCCGGCATCGCCGTGGTAAACGGGTTTTCCGGTTGCCGCATAAGCAACGCCCGTGCGGGAAGCGGCGGCGGTTTCACCAAGTGCGCGCAACTGCGTCGGAAGGAAGTAGGGGGAACCCGTGCTGTCAAGAGTCGGATCGCTTTCCTGCACTTCGTGAATGTAGTGGAAGGCGCCGTTGCGGTTGACGATACGTTCGGAAACGGCGTCGATCGTAGCGAGAAGATCCAACGGCAGACGGTCTGCCGAGATTACGGAATGCTCCGCGGTGTTGCCGTAATAGTAATAAACCCAGGAACCGACGGCGTCTGTCGTCCAGTTGGAACGTTTGTAAGCGATCCAGTAATCGCCGACGTTGGCTTCTCTGCTGTTCTCCGCTTTATGGTAATTCGTTTCCAGATTGAACGAGATCACGTTACTGTCGGTGATGGGAAGCAGGCGAAGATCCTGAAGTTCCATATACTTCACGTATTCCACTGCGCTCGCCTTGTTGGAGAAAACGGTTTCAAGTCCGATTTTGCCGTCATTTCTCGAAGAATAGAAGGTTTCGTGGGTCACGCCGTCTTTGTCCTTGAAGCAGTATTTTGCATCGGCGCGAAGAGAGAAATATTTGGAAATGATGCCGTATCCGCCGGCAAGATTCAGATAATTGACGGACGGCGGATCGTTTTCGGAGCAAACGTATATGTACGTCACCGCCGAGCGCATATCGCTGTAACCTTCGAATTTCGCACGGAAGGAAATCACGTACAGACCGCTTTCGGTGAGATCCGCGTCGTAGGATGTCAGCGTGATCGCTCCGGTGTTGCTTTCGCCGGGGAATGCCGCCGAAAGGACCGTAACGTCATCCAAACCTTCGTTTTTCGATACGCGGCGGATGCTGTCTATGTAGAATTTTTCGACCGTCAGCGCGGAATCATCCGGCAAAGCAAGGGTAAATACAACCGGCGACGTACTGCCGCGGTTCAGAAGATACCTCTCACCGTCGATCTTTTCAAGCGAGGCGGTTACGTCAAAGGACGTTGAGGAGGATAAACGGACGGGCAACGCATAGGGTACGTATTCACTCGTATTTCCGGCGTTATCCGTTGCGTAGAAGCCGACGTAAAACGTTCCGGACTCTCCGACCGCCACGCCGAGAGTTTCATAGGAAACGTATTCTGTCGTGAATACGTCCCCGGCTACGGTACCGTTGATCTTCATAGAATTGCCGATGAAATCGTCTTTTGACGTCCACGGGGTCTTTGAATACAGGAAGAACGTGTCGCGCACCCCTGCCCCGTTCTCGTCAAATCGGAAGGAAAAGGCGCGCTGCTCTGCCCCGCCGCCGCGATCGGTGATTTCCGTAAGAGCGGGAGCCGTGCTGTCAAATACGATGTTCGGATAGGATTTTTCCGCGGACGTCTGCCCGACGGCGGATTGCACGTGCGCGTAGAAATCGTAAGCGCCGTCAAGTCCGGAGGCGGAAACGGAAACCGTCGGCTTCGCTCCGTCCGGAACACTGATAGTCTGATAGTCCGAACTGCTCGGAGTAGTTCCCGAAGGAACGAAAGCGTAATAGAGTTTTGAGGTTCCGGAGCAATTGCCGACCTGCACTCTCACGGTGTGAGATGCGGCGATCTCGGAACTTGCGGGGGTAATGCGTTCCACCGTGGGAACGCGGTGATCGTAGATGCAATCCACCGTGTTGTTCTTCGTAATGGCCGCAACCGGGCAATGCGAGTTGTCGGTGGAAAGATCGTTGATTGAGGTATTGCCGAGGATCCCGGCAACACGAAGACTCGTTACGTTAATGTCGACGTGGATATCGCTCTTTTTCAAGCGGAATACCAGCGTATCGGTAAAACTGCCGTAATTGTTTCCGCTGTTGAATCCTGCCAAATCCGAAGGATAGCAATCTGCGGTAACGGCGTAATTGGAATCACCGTTGAGGTAGCAGTTCAACTTGACGGACGACGCCCCGTTCGTTTTTATGTAAACCGGTTCGGAGAAACGTACGCTGATGATCACGTCGTCCTCGCGGTCGGTAGAATACACACCGGTCACCGTAGGTGCCGTGTCATCATCGAGAAGGAAGTAGAACGTCAGATCGTTAAATCCCGTCGGCGTGTTTGCCGCGGTTTCCGCTTTCATACAGAAATCGAGAGAATTCCCCGGCACTTCAAAGTAAAGACGCTCGGGCATAGGAATGGGACCGTGCGTATTGCGGTTCATGTACTTTTCGTACGGTGAATAGCCCCAATTGTCATCGTACTTGTCATACCAATCTCCGGTAAGTTCAAGATAATAGTCGAGATTATCGATGGAATCGAGCATCGTCACTTCGAGGAAGCGAAGCATCCGCTGTACGCGCTCTTCGTTGGAGCAGTGATAGTCCTCTTTGAGTGTCAGGAGCAAATCCTCCATTTGATGAATTTGGAGGAACCCCTTATACTCGGGCCAGCAATAATCGTTTTTGTGGTTGAAGGAGAAGTTTCCCCGACTCTGGTCAAACGTTTTCAGCGTCCCGGTCGGGTAGGTCATCTTGGTCCACTCACCGTAGGAGAAGAACAAACCGTTGCGGTTGATCTGCTCGTTCTCGTTCATACGTTTTTCCACGATCTGCCGCCAGTTGGCGTAACCGTCGATTCCGATCGCGTAAGCAATATCCTCCATCAATTGGACAATGGTGTCAACTTTATACGCCATCATGGACTTGGGCTGATAAACGTCATCAAAGCTGACCATAGGATACATCCGTGCGGAGCCGAAGCTGGACTTGAAATTGTACGTAGGTACCTGATAGTTCGTGTTTTTTGAGTACGGCTGCACTCCCTGGTTGGAGAAATTGTTGGAAAGCGTCAGCTGAACGTAGTCGTTATCGTCCCAACCGTTCAGCGTCGTATCAAAGGTAACGTACGCCGTTGCAAGCCCTGTTGAGAGAAAACTGTCCTCCCACCGGATCTTCTTTTGCACGTCATTCAGCGTGAATTCCCGGTAGAGATAGCCAAAGCAACCGTCCGTCGGCTTGTCACGGAGATAATACGGATTTCCCGCGTTATTGTAGGAATTTGATTGGGCACCGTCCAGATAATCCCGGAACGCAAAGCCCCAGTCAAATCCATTGTCGTTATTTGAAACTTCGAGATTGTGATCCGCCTTTACCGTGCAGGTAAGCGTGTCGTAGAAAGAACGCACTTCCCCGTCGCACTCGATTTTATAAATTTCAATCAAAAATTTCGGGCAATACTTTGCATAACTGCCGTAATACGATGAATACTTGGCATTTCTCGTTTGAATGGAGAGAGAAACCGAATATGAGTTCTGCGCATTCAGCGTAACGCGCCCGTCCGTGTCGATACTCGTGGTACCGTACACGGTGGGAATCACATCGAAATTCAAGCCGCCGATCGCGCTCATATTCACCGTGCGGTAGTAGACGATAATATTGTCGTATGAACAATCGCCGGCACTGATATTGTACCAAATGATCCCTTCCCTATCGGGATCTACCTTTGTTTCTCCGTTTGCACCGCGGATAGAAACGATCGGTCCGGGATCGGTGGCAAAAACCATGACTCCGGGAAGAGATGCCACCGAGGCAAAAAGCATAAGAAACGCGAGGACGGAGACCATCAGCTTGCGTATAATTGTTTTTTTCGTCATTCCTGATCTGCCTTATCCGAGCCGAACAGTTCTTCGATTGAACCGTCGGGATGTGCCGTGCGCCAAAGACGGATATATTCCGCCATCTGTTCGTCGGTTGGTGCGGTTTCGGCAGGCGCCTCCTTTCTTTCGTTTTCTTCCGTATCTTTCATTTCGTTTTCCGGCTTTTCGGGTGCCGGTTCCGTCTTTTCGGAATTTTCGGAAATCTGCGCGGTTTCCGCGGGATTTCCGGATTCCGCTTCTTTTTCGGAACCGTCTTTCAGTTCTTTTCTCTTGCGGATCTCGTTCTTTGTGTACTCGTTGCGCTTTGCTATGTCGTAAAAGACCTCTTTTTCGTTAAAGAACCGCTCGTTGTTTTCCGAAGTGTCCATCTTTCCGATGCGGTAAAGAGGCACTTTGAACGACGGTGAAAAGTAAGTCATCAGAGGATAGTTTCCGAACGTAACGATGATCGAATGTCCGATATCGCCCGGATGATTGAGCCGTTGCAGGTCGGAAGGATAGATGAGCGGGCGCACCTGCGCCGACTCGGAAATGCTGAAATCCTTCTTTCCCGATTTGCTCGTCGAGGTCGAAACAACGGTGATATTACCGCAAAGTTCCGAGTACTCTTTGCAGGTTCCCATATCGTTGGAACCGATGAACATTTTGATACCGCAGTTTCCCTTTACGATATCTGCGACCGCTTCGCCGTACACGTTGTTCAACTGGGCATAGGATTGGATGATCATCGTAAACCAGATCTTTCGCGAACGGCCTACGGTGATGAATTTATCGAATTTGTCGATCTTCGGCATATTACCGAATTCATCCATGATAAAGTACACGTTGCGGGGCAAGGTAAGATCCTCGGTCGCCGAGGCGATCTTGATGAGGGTCTTATAAATATTAAGGATAAAGATGGCGGCAAGGTTGTGACGGGTGTCTTTCTCGTCGGGAATTTTCAGGAACAGTGCCGTCGGATGATCGGCAAGACGTTCGGGACTGAAATCCGACGCGCTCGTCAGGGCGCAGATGCCCGCGTCGTTGAACATCGTCAGTTTTTCGTAAAGCACCGACATATACGACGCTCTCGTCGTTTCGGCGGCGTCGCAGACCTGCTTGGAAAGCGCAAACGCCTTGGAGAGGACGCTTCTGCCGGCAAAGTAATTGCGGAGTTCGAAATAGTCGTTGGTGGAGTTCTGAAGGATCTTCGTCATATTGAAGAAATTGTACTTTTCCTTCGTCATACCGAGAGCGGGATTCTCGCTGTCCTCGAGCATGGCAAGCAAAACGGCAAGCACGATCGAGCGCGCGCCTTTTTCCCACATGGGATCTTTTTCGTTCTGTACGGGGATGAGGACAGAAACGAGGTCGTTGAGATCCTCGTAAACTTCATCGAAAATCTTTTTCTTCTCCATATTGACGGCGTCAACGACCGAACGGTAATCGGGGTAAGCGCGGCCGTTATACTCAAACCACTGTTCCACATACTCTTTGGCGGGTGCGGTGAGTTTGAGAGTGCTCTTTTCCGCGTTATCGGTTCTGGCGTAAACGCCTTCGGTAACTTTGAGCATACGCTGATAGGTATCCCAAATGCCGTCAAGCGGATTCCAACGGTAGGAAGAATAAGTATCGCGCAGGTCGATCACCTTCACGTCATATCCGCGGCTTTGCAAGAAGGCGGAATGAAGGTTGAAAAGTTCGCCCTTCGGGTCAGTGACGATCATGGAGGAACCTGCCGCCGTCGCGGCGAGAAGCTGGATCATCGGGGATACGAAAGTCGTTGTTTTACCGGAACCCGTGGAACCGATAATGATCGAATGACAGGGGGAATTGAATCCGACCTCCATATCGTTACCCTTGGCGTTGATCTTTGCCCAAACGGGAATACCGTCTTTTGTGACGTTGGAAAGTTCGGAATACTTATAGGATTTGAAATACTGTTTCTTCTCTTTTTCGTTCAGCCAACGGGAATTTTCGAGATTCGCCGTGATCTGCTTCACCGATCCCTTACCGGAAAAGAATCCGGAACCGGAGAAATTGAAGATTCTCCGGTCAATGAACACCGCGTAAAGTGAGACGATGACGAACAGCATGATCAGGACGATCCCGTAATAGGAGAGATCGAAATGTACAACGTTATCGAAAAATTTCGCCCAATCCATGTGGGAAAAACGGAAGTTGCTCTCAAATACGGCGTAAAGCACGAAAGAGATCAGATCGGAGAGCAAGAGCGAACCCGAAAGGAAGAACAGGATCTCCTGCCCTTTTCCCTGGAGAAAGACGTGAGAGAAAAGGACGTTGAACAAGAGCATCGTAATGACGAACGCGAAGATTCCGTAATCGAGGAACGATTTCATCGTAAGCGTATGAAGAAAGTACTCTATGAGTGCCGTCGTTCCGAATGACAGAATACCGGCGATCATAATGATCAGACCGAGTTGTCCCGTTTTTTTCATGTTCTTGTACTCCTTTCCTCTGTATTAACCGATCCTGAAGCAGAAATAATCGGGATCTGTATAATGTGAATAATAGTTTTCATGTTCGGGAATTGAATAGAATGATTTGATTTCGTTTCCGTTGGAAACCGTAAAGCGAATATAGTAAATACCGCTCCATTGGGGATACGTCATACGCTCCTTTTCACCGTTGGACAAGACAATCCACTTACCGTTTTTTGTATCCGCCTGATACATCTCGTAAGACACAGTCAGGGATTTTGGCATATTGGCCCAGGATACGGTCAGCGCCGCGGTATCAAACTGAAGATCCGTAACCTCCGTGCCGTCATAAAGAACGGAGATATTCGGCAGGAAATTATACGGAGGAGAATAGGAGCGGATTTTCGCTTTCGCCTCAAAGGCAGTGTTGATGTCAGCGGGCGTAACGGTAAACGTCAGTGTTTCGGTATTGATTATGTAATAATCCGAACGGAACCGCGGTTTGATGGTATATGTGCCGACTTCATTGACTGCCAACATACCGATCGACATCGAACCTCCCGCTTTTTCAAAGCCCTCAACGGTAATTTTCGTTCCGATAAGCGGATTGTCGGAAATCAGTTCAATGCGGATATCTCTGCCCGTCTCCGAAACACTGTCACCCGCCGTCAGTTCATAATTTTTATCATAATAACCGAGATGGAAATCAACGCCGTTTTTCAGTTGGATTTCCTTTTTCGTTACAGTCAGGGTAATCTCCGTGCAAGTGTTTTCGGCAACAACGTCGGAGGAGGAATCCTCAAGAACGTAGATCGGAAGGATCCTGTACGTTCCGGGTTTCACGATTTCGGAAATCTCAAGTCCGGTCGTCGTGTCCGTAATGCGGTATACCACACGGACCCCGGGATTGGCAAGTGCTTCGCCATTGTAACAGAAGGACGCTTCGGGATTGTCGCAAGCCGCGGTATACGTATGTTCGGCAAACACCTCGGAATAACCGTCGCCGTAAGGAATGACACGGCCGTTCCATGCGGAGAACTCGTTTTCAAACACGGTATCAAAGATCACGCGCTTTCCGATACGGATATAGACGGTCTTGGTCAAAGGTTCATAGTTCTTTGCCGAAAAGACGAGGGTCACGGGATAGTCACCTGCGGAAACAGGAGGCGTGTTTTCATCCGCGGTGCCTCCGTAACTGATACGGACGCTGATTCCTTCCGGCACTTTTGCGTCATATGCGACGGGGGAACCCGTGAAATCGCTTATCTGGTCACGGTAGTATTTTTCGGAAAGTGTAAGCGGAATCGGGAGCACGGAGAAACTGTACTCCGCGTATTCGGGCAAATCCGTATAATTCTCCGTTCCGATGAAAGTGAAGCGGTAAACGTAGTCACCCACATCCCGCACTTCGATCTGCTCGGGGGACTGACGGTTGACGGTCAGCATGTAGCCGATCTGTTCGGGAATCATGGGGAACGAAAGCGCGTGGATCTCGCCATCGAAAAGCGTACTCTGCACGTTTGACACACTGCCGGGGACAAATCCGGACGGGATCGGGAGAATCGTCAGCGTGGCTTTTTTCTCCACTTGTTCAAATTCATAGTTTGGGTTTTCGGGAATAACGGCAGTGATCTCATACTTACCGGCATTCACAAACGAAAGCACGCCGTCCGGCATACCCGCAGCCGAATACCTGACGTCAAGATTTTCGATCTTCTCTCCGGTTGCAACGAGAGTATGAGGCTTCCCGTCATAATAAATTTCGCTATTGTCAAAGAAGATCTTCGTACTGTCGACAAACTGTTTCTTTACGGTATAAACCGCGTGATAAGTTACCGTCGGCGCACCTTCGGTCAGTTGATGGTTGTCGGGATCTATGGGATAGAGCGTCAGAGAAACGCCGTACTTTCCCGCGTTTACGGGGTGCGCGATCTCGTTTCCTTCGGCATCCGTAATGCGGATCTCGGCGCGATCGACACCGGCGGGAAGCCGCGTGATCACGTACGGGGTATGTTCGTTTCCGTCATACACGGCGTCCGCATTTCCGACCGCGTTCGCAAAAGAGGTGCCGTATGCCGCGGTATCCACGGTTTCTTTTTGTATGCGGAGCGTTGCGCTCATTGAGGGAATCGGAAGATAATTCCGGCTGTCGCCGCTGAATTCCGCAATAACGGTATATTCGCCCGCCATTGTCGCACTGTTGCCCTTTTCCGCACCGATCCGATAAGAAACGGAAACGCCTTTGGGGAGTTCTCCGCCGATCTCGACGGATTTGTTCTTTCCGTCGTAATCCACGGTTTTATCCTCAAAGGTTACTTTACTCATATCGTAGGTAGCGGGGGTAACTGCAATCAGGCAGGAAAGTTCCTTCGTCAGATATCCCTCGCAAGTGAGAATCGCACGGCATTCATAAGGAGCATCCTCACCTCTTGCCTCGGTAAAGGAATTACCGTAGGAATAAGTGATCTTGGTCCCGGCGGGAACAGGTCCCCCTACCGATACGGAATGTGCGCTTCCCGTATAGGGAACGGCATAATATCCGCCCCGATCTACCGCGTCTTCCGGCGGGCAAAGCCGAACGCTGTCTGGGAAAGAATGCCGACCGACGTTCAGTGTAAACTTACACTCACGCATATGCGCTCTGACGGTGATCTCATGCGTACCCTCACAGTACAGTTTGAACGAATCTTCGCCGGAAATATACTCCTCTTTCAGAGGCTCTTCTATTTCGGTTCCGTCTTCATAGCAGATGACGACCGTATAGTCGGCATAATCAAAACTTCCGACTTCAATGGAAATCTCCTCCTGCCCCGCTTTCATCCGAATGGACGAAACGCTCACGAGTTTTTCACACCCCGTGAGCAGAAAGGCAATGAGCCCTGTCAAAAGGACTGCAAGGAACAATGCGCCGAACCGGCTTACTGTGTTTCTTTTCATTGATCTCTTCTTTTTTCTTTTACTATATTTTTACTGTTGTCTTCCAAAAACGGAGTGAACTCCGTGCCGGGCTCTTCATTTACGTTGATCGGAACGCGTGTCCGTGTTGCTTCAGACTCCGCCGGATACTCTTTCACAAGCATCTCGTAGTCTTTGCGAAAGTCGATCGTCCTCGTGCTTTCCGCTTTTTCCGACAAATCCGTGTGCGAATACATTTCGCCGTCGAGTTCCCGACTCTCCCTGATCGCCCGATTCAACTCGCCAACGATTGCGCGGGCGTCCGGATCTTTACTGTTTTCGATAACGCGGATCATCTCGCAACGCACGTTTCGCACAGCCATCAGATACTGTAGTTGCGAGGAGGAGGAGAATTCAAAATTGACAAGTTTCATCCCGCACTCTTTTCCCTGTGCGAGGGAATGTGTCAAATCGAATAATCCTTTTCCTTGCATCTCGCGGTAAGTTTTTCCAATCAGGGAAGCATCGTGTTCAATATCGTTTCTGTATTTGCGGCTCTCGTTGAACCGCTCTGTACTGAAACTGAAATGCATGATAAAACCTCTTTGGAAATCAAAAATTATTCAATACCGACTTCCGCATCCTTTTCGACAGATTTGTCGAGAGATTTGAAGTTGTCCTCAGGAGTCTCCCGAGAAGCACTTTTGTCCTCACCGAGGTCGACCGGATAACCGGTATGCGACTGCTCATCAAAGAGTGCAAGCAGATCTTTTTCTGCTTTGTCGTGGCGCATTCTGAGACTGTCGATTTCTTCCGCGAAGTCGGCGTCGTAGTTGGAATCGTCGAGAACTTTGCTTGCTTTTTTCAAAAATTCGCGGTCTTTCGCAAAATCGACGGTTTCATAGGAAATGAACTTTCTGAATTCCTGGGTCTTGATATACTTTACGATATTTTCGTCGCTGTTGATGCCGCTGATGACGTCGGCTTTCGCCTTTCCTTCCATTCCGCAGAGTTCATCGATAAGTTCTTCATTGGCTTTTGCCGGCTTAATAGTGACATCTTTCAGTTCTGCATCTCCGTAAACGTAACGGTCGAGACCTTTCCGATCCACGCCCTTTTCCACAAGGAAATCTCTTGCTTCCCGGATCTCGTTTCGCATATCACGGTATTTATTCGGGAAGGGGTTGAAGTAACTGAAGAATCTGCCGATAGCGGACGTCTTTTCGTATTCTTCCTGCTTAAGTTTGACTCTCTTGCAAGCGGGAATGCCGTTCTCCTTGGTGAGATCTTCACCATAGGTGGATTCGACGATTGCCTGACCGATCAGATAATCCATATCGTTGAGGACGGTCGTGCCCTGCGTTTTTTCGTAGTGATCGACGTATTTCTGTGCTCTTCCCTTTTGACCGAAGATGCGGTCAAATTCTTCCGTCGAGCGGGGGTGGAACATTTCAAGAATTTCGTCGTATAATCTTTTCTCTGCCATAAAAATAACTCTCCTTTTTGTCACGTGATCGTCGGAAAAACTTATATTCCGGATCAGTCGACCTTGGGTTCACCTTTCTCTTTTTTATCCTCAACTTCGGGATTATCAGGAAGGAAGGGGGCTTCCTCCTCTTCTTCAAAATCAAGTCCGAGTTTGTTGGAGGAAATTTCAACGGGAATCTTCGCCGAGCCGATTTCCTGTTCGTCATACATACCTTCGATCAGCACTGCCCACTCCTTACTGCGCATTTCTGCGTAATTCCCCTGTTCTTTGATATCGAGAGTTGCACGGTCGATCATATGGTCGAGTTTCTCTGCAAACATCCGGTCTTTATCTAGGTCGAATTCCTCACGGTTGAAGAACTTTCTGTATTCCTGAACTTTGAGATAACCGGGAAGGTCCTCGGTGCGATAGTCGGTGCGAAGGTTTTCGCGGATCAGTTTTTCCTTGCCGTTAAGGGTATTGACGACCTGCTGATTCTCGCCGATTTCGGGGAATTTCACGTCGCCGATCTCTTTCTCGCCGTTGCAGAACGCTTCGAGATCGTCCCGGTCGATGCCTTTTTCGGAAAGGAATTCTTTCGCTTCCTTGATCTCGTTACGCATAGTGCGGTACTTGTTCGGGAAGGGGTTGAGATAACTGAAGAATCTGCCGAAAGCGGACGTCTTCTTATACGCGTCAACGGCGTTCTTCACCGTTCCGCAAACATCCGCGACGTTCTCTTTCGAGATGTCGGCGCCGTCTGCCGCAGCAGCCAACCCCTGACCGACGAGATAATCGAAGTCGTTGAGTGAAACGCCCTCTTTGCTTTCATAGTAGTTGATCAGTCTTTCCGCCTCGCCGGAGACGCCGAACGCGCGGTCAAAGTCTTCAGCAGTGAGAGGATTCAGTTTTTCAAGAAGTTCTTCTTTCAAAGTTTTTTTAGCCATGCTTGATTACCGCCTTATACGTATTAAACCGATTTGTAAACTATTGTTTATATGTCAAATGCTATTGTTCAATCCACAGAAGGATCCTCTTTGCCGCCCTTTTCGGGTACGTTCTTGTCGAGGAAGTTGTCAGGAAGGTCAAAATCATTTTTGACGGTGTCTTCGCCGAGTTCGGCTGCCATCATCGCGAAGAGATCTTTGTTCGTGAGTTTCGGTCCGTCGTATTCGGGAACCATCTCTGTTTCGTTTTGGAAGTCTTGGATCGCCTTCGTCATATCCACGTCTTCGACTTCTTGTGCTTCATAATCAGGCATATCGAGTTTGTCGACCGTCCGGAGGAAAGCGTCCATCGCAATGCGGTCTTTTGCCATCGTCCCTCTCGCGGTCGTACCTTTTTCGATCGCCGCGTTCATTCCGTCGAGCCAAGCGTGTGCTTCTTCTTTCGCGATCTGGTTGGGGCCCTTCTCAGGTACGCGGATCGCACCGGTCTGTTCTTTTACGAAACGTTCGACCTCTTTTCTGTCCATTCCCTTTTCATCGACGAGGAAATCTTTCGCCCTTTTGATCTCGTTCCGCATATCGCGGTATTTGTTCGGGAAGGGATTAAAGTAACTGAAGAATCTTCCGACAGGGGAAAGATCTTCGTACTGATTCTGTCTGTGTGTAACCATATCCATTACGCTTAAGATATTTGCGTCGTCGAGATCAACACCGCTTTCTCTTTCGGCGAAGATCCGGCCGATCAGGTATTTCGGGTCGCCGACAAGATCGACTTCTTTGTTTTTAGCATCTTCATAGACCTTTCTTGCCTGATCCGCGTACTCGCTGCTGACCATTCCTTCCATATACTTGCTCTCGCTGTTCAGTGTAAGGAATTCGATGATCTTTTCGGTAAGGTCTTTCTTACTTGCGGTGAATCTGGAATTGGTGCTTCTTTGCAACCATTCTCCGAAAACTAATTTTGCCATAATTGTATCCTCTGTTTCTTTGTTTTGACAACAGTATAAAACATCGGGTAGTACAAAAGTAGTACAAAAAAGCATTTTTTCAAAAAAATTTTACAAAAAAAGAAAAAAGGTGCTGAAAACCGATCGGTCTTTCGCACCTTTTATATATTATTAAGGAGAAGTTCTGTAATCTTTCATGCTGAGATAACTTGCCGTGATCTCCGCCCAGGAAAACTCATTCATATACTCTCCGCAGAATTTTCCGGCGAGGGCGGGATCCCCGTCGAGATAGCGGTAGATATCGCAATCCACTTTATTGACGTCTATCAGGAACCTGCCGCCGAGAGAAAGCAGGATGTCTTCCGCCCCTGCCTCACGCAGTGTTTTTTTCAAATCGACGATATACACGTTCAGAGCGCTCTGATGCGCACGGTCGTAAGGCGCGTCTTCCCAAAGGATCGCCGCGATTTCGGGGCGGGTCGCTCCCGTTCCCATACGGTCGACGAGATAGGCGAGGACTTCACGTGAATGATCGCGCTTGAAAGAAATGGGTTTTCCGCCGATGAGGACTTCAAAGTTTCCGAACGTGCGGATCTGGACTTTTTCGTTTTCTTTCTTTGCACCGCCGCTCTGATAGCGGTCGCGTTGTTCAAGAATTTTTAAGATCGCCTCTTTGCGGATCGGTTTCAGAAGGTAGCCGAGGGCGAGAACGTTATAAGCGTCAAGCGCGTACTGACTGAAAGCCGTTGTAAAGATGACGGCGGTATTCGGAGAGATCTCCTTGATCTTTCCGGCGAGTTCGATCCCGTTCATAAACGGCATATCGATATCGAGAAACGCGATATCCGCCGTGTTTCCCTTTTCAAAATAATCGAGCGCCTCCCTGCTCTTTCCGAATCCGCGGACCTCGGTAAAATCTTCGATCTCTCCGCAGACGCGTACAAGACGGTCGAGAAGCAAAACCTCGTCGTCAACGCAAATGACGTTCATCCGTTTTCCTCCTTTTTCGCGGGGATGGAAATCATAACCTTTGTTCCGTTTCCGGGTTTGCTGATGATGACAAGATTGCCGTTCA
This sequence comes from Clostridia bacterium, assembly GCA_024404975.1. Classification (GTDB taxonomy): domain Bacteria; phylum Bacillota; class Clostridia; order Oscillospirales; family CAG-272; genus UBA1740. The sequence continues at coordinate 34,544 of JAKSPH010000005.1, forward strand.
CCATTTTTTCAAGGCGGGCGCGCACGTTGGAAATACCGATGTGAGTTCTGCCGTCATCCTTTTTCGGGGCGTTCACGTCAAATCCGCAGCCGTTGTCCTCGATCTCAATATAATGGGTGAAATTATCAAAATAACTCCTCACGGTGATAAGACCGCTCTCCACCGTGCGGACACCGTAACGGATCGCATTTTCAACCATAGGTTGGACGGTCAGACTCGGAAGGCAAAAATCGCAGTCGGCAAGATCGTATTCCACGCGGATGTTCGGAAAGCGCAGTTTTTCGATTTCCACGTAATGACCGAGATGGTCCATCTCCTGCGCAAACGGAATCGCCTCCGCCTTTTGAAGGGTATCGACGTTGCCGCGCAGATAATCGGCAAAGTTATGCACCGTTTCTCCCGCGAGGACGGGATCGGTTTCACATAAACACTCAATCGTGGAAAGCGTGTTGTAAAGGAAGTGGGGATTGATCTGCGAGATCATAATCTGCTGTTCCTGCTTGACAAGATCCATTGCCTGTTTCGCGAGCATCTCGTTCTTCTCGGAAATCTCCCTGCCACGGCTCGCTTGGATTGCCCCGTAAAGAAGCAGAACGGCAAGCGCGAAGAACACAAACGTGCATGAGAACTGATCATTGGTAACGATCAGAACGCACGAAAGGACAAAGCAGAGGGAAAAAGCAGCAAGTACGGCGCCTTTTTTGGGAGCAAAGCCCAGAATGCGTCTGGTTACGTACACGCCGGACGAAAGCACCAGCGCAGGATAAAGTATGTACAGACCGTACAGATTGCCGGGGGTATAAATGCCTGTGCTGTCAAAATAATAAATGAAGCCGAATTTCAGATTCAGGACGAAAAGCAAAACGTCGGCAATGGCAAACGCACCGAGCGTAAACAGATACACCTTTTTCCGGGTGCTCTTCACATCGTACAGTGCTTCCTGATAGCAACAATAAACAAAGCAGGTGATCGGAGAGCAAAGACAGCAGATAAAGGTCGAAATTTTATTCAAAACGAAGAACTGCATATTCCCCGACGCGATGATGCTGATCGCATTCGTCATAGCACCGACGAAAACAGCAGAAAGCAATATGCTAAAGAAAACGGATGCGCTGTCTTCCGGCGTCGAATCAAGGCTTACGGCGATCGCAAGGAACAGAAGCAACGCCATACCGCAAAAGTTCAGTCCGAAGTTGAACGGCAGACGCGTGTCCGAAATCCCCGGCGCACATTCAATATATAAAAGAAACGTAAGAACGATCAATGCCGCCATTACTACGGGAACACTGATTCTGACGGCAAAACGCACAATATTTTTCCGTGCGAACGAATAATCCGATTTTGCCGATGCAATTTGTTTTTTCATACCGACCGTTTTCCCTTTCACCGTAAGCAATAAAATGTCGCTTCTTTCATTTTACCACATCCGTCCGCAAAAAACAAGAGTTTTTTCGCCGGTCGGGATCCGATCGTCCCGGAAACCGGTGCAATCACCTCAAACCGTTCTTCCGTTCATACAAATTGTATGTTGAACTTTTCGGAGAATTATGGTACAATGGAAACAATCAAAGTAGAAGGAACGCCGCCGCTTTTGCAAAATGCAAATAATTCTTTTCATTTTGAAATTGCAACCGACGGTTGACAAATTTCAAGGTCGGGTTGGTAGCGTGCAACCTTCCGTTATGCTATAATGAAGCCATTCCAACCTCAGGAGGTTCAACCCATGATTCTGGCAGACAAAATAATTGAAGAGAGAAAGAAACTCGGACTTTCACAGGAGGAACTCGCGGAGAAATTATCCGTTTCCCGTCAGGCGGTTTCCAAATGGGAGAGCGCGCAGTCGATCCCCGATTTACAGAAGATCGTGATGATGTCCGAACTGTTTTCGGTCAGCACGGACTATCTTTTGAAAGATGAAATGGAGTCCGAGCATACCGTCGGCACGGAAAGCGGTTCTGACAAATCGGTGCGCCGTGTTTCCATAGAGGAAGCCAACGACTATTTGAAAACGGTGGAAAAAGGCAGCCGCACCGTTGCGCTCGGCGTTTTGCTTTGTATCCTCTCCCCTGTTTTGCTCATTTTTCTTGCGGGACTTGCCGAAGCGGGCATCGCCGGAATTACCGAAACGGTCGCTTGTGCGATCGGGCTTTCGGTTCTGTTTCTCTGCATTGCAGTCGCCGTGTTCTTCTTTATCGGTTACGGAAGCCGCGCGGAACGCTTCTCATCCCTTGAAAAAGAAGAATTTGAAACCGCATACGGCGTATCGGGACTCGTGAAAGAGAAAAAAGCAAAATTCGAGCCGGTCTTTACGAGATTTCTTTCGCTCGGCATTCTCCTTTGCGTACTGTCGCCAATGCCCCTCATCCTCGGCTCACTGATCGACGGATCCGACGTCCTCTCGGTGTCCTTTACTTCCTTGCTTCTTTGCTTTGTGGCATGCGGTGTGTACATGATCGTACGCGTCGGAATGGTCAAATCTTCCTACAACGTACTGTTGCAGGAGAACGCATACACGAAAGACGAAAAACAGAAAAACAAAGCCGCCGATGCTTTCAGCGGCGGATCTTGGTGCCTTGCCACGGCAGTCTATCTTGCCTGGAGTTTCATTACGAACGCATGGCAGTCGACGTGGATCCTCTGGCCCGTCGCCGCGGTGCTTTTCGTACCTTTCATCACAATAGTCAAGATCATCTGCGAAAAGAAAGACTGAATACAAACTCCCCGAGCCTCCACGGTTCGGGGAGTTTTACTTTACGAATACGTCAGAAGCCGAAATCAATGATCCCTCCGCCGAGGACGGTATCTTCACGGTAGAAAACCGCCGACTGACCGGGCGTTACGGCTTTGGCGGGTTCATCGAAGAGGACGCTGACGGTGCGGTCCGCAAGAGGACGGACGGTGCAGGCGTATTCCTGCCCGCGGTACCGAATCTTCACACGGCATCTTTGCGGTTCCGTCGGGATGTCGGATAAGAGCCACGTTACGTCTTTGACCGTCATTCCCGAAGACAACAGATCCTGTTTCTTTCCCAGAACGATCTCGTTCGACGCAGGACGGGTTTGACAGACGTAGAGCGGTTCCGCGGCGGAAATGCCGAGTCCTTTTCTCTGACCGACGGTATAACGGACGATGCCTTTATGTCTGCCGAGGACGGTGCCGTTCCGGTCAACGAAATCTCCCGCGGGAAGCGGCTGTCCGCCGAAGCGTTCCACGGCTTTCGCGTAGTCGCCGTCCGGTACGAAACAGATATCCTGACTGTCCGGTTTTTCCGCGTTCAGAAATCCGTTCTCCCCGGCGATCTTCCGGACTTCCGATTTCCGGAGCGAACCGAGAGGAAACAGGGTATGTGCCAACGCTTCCCGACCGAGCGGATAAAGAACGTAACTCTGATCTTTGGTTTCGTCAGCACCTTTTTTCAGACAGTACACTCCGTTTTCCGCGGTGATCCGCGCGTAGTGTCCCGTCGCGACGAAATCGCAGCCGAGGATCTTTGCCCGCCGGTAAAGCAGATCGAACTTCATAAAACGGTTGCAGTCGATACAGGGGTTCGGCGTTCTGCCGGCACGGTACTCGCAGACGAATCTGCCGATGACTTTTTCGCGGAATTCCTCCGAATAATTGAACACGTAGTAGGGGATACCCAAGCGATAAGCAACGCTTCTGGCGTCCTCCACGTCGGAGAGCGAACAGCAGGTATGCCCTCCCGATGTGCCGATATCTTCATTTCCGTAGAGTTTCATGGTGCATCCGATGCACTCGTAACCCTGTTTTTTCAAAAGAAAAGCGGAGACGGAAGAATCCACGCCGCCGCTCATTGCGACCAATACTTTTTTCATACCATGCGGCACGCTTCGCAGTCGTGATCACAGGGGAAAGCCTCTTTGTCGTAGGCGATTCCGTTTTTGTCGTAATAGTCTTTGACCGCCGATTTGACCGCCTCTTCCGCAAGGACGGAACAGTGAAGTTTATGTGCCGGAAGTCCTCCGAGCGCGTCCACGACCTGCCGGTTGGTAACGGCGAGGGCTTCTTCCACGGTCTTTCCTTTGATCATCTCGGTCGCCATGGAGGAGGAAGCGATCGCGCTTCCGCAACCGAACGTTTCGAACTTCACGTCCGTGATGACGCCGTTTTCGATTTTGAGATACATTTTCATGATATCGCCGCATTTGGCGTTTCCGACTTCACCGACACCGTCGGCATCCGGGATCTGCCCGACGTTGCGGGGATTCATGAAATGATCCATGACGGTTTCCGTATATAATGCCATGATTGCTCCTTATAAAATGAATTGTTTTTTTCCTGCCTGCAAGTCTTTCCAGACGGGGGACATATCCCGAAGATAGGCGACAATTTTCGGTGTTTCGCGAAGAACGGTGTCGATCTCCTCCTCGGTATTCTCCGCGCAGAGGGACAGACGAAGCGAGCCGTGCGCCACTTCGTGCGGTCTGCCGATGGCGAGAAGAACGTGCGACGGATCGAGAGAACCCGACGTGCAGGCACTTCCCGAAGAAGCGCAGATGCCCTTGGCATCAAGGAGCAAAAGCAAACTCTCGCCCTCGATCCCCTCGAAACAAAAATTGACGTTTCCGGGCAGGCGGGACACGGGATCGCCGTTGAGGGCGCTATGGGGGATCTCCGACAGTCCGCGGATGAGTTTATCACGGAGAACGGTCATTTTCTTCGCGTTTTCCTCCATGTGCGATACCGCCTCGGAAAGTGCCGCCGCAAGTCCGACGATGGCGGGGACGTTCTCCGTTCCGGCGCGTTTTCCGCGTTCCTGCGCGCCCCCTTCGATCAGATTGGAAAGGCGGATCCCCTGTCTTGCGTAGAGAACGCCGATGCCTTTCGGACCGTGGAACTTGTGAGCGGAGAGAGAAAGCATATCGATGTTCTGTGTTCTGACCTCGATCGGCAGATGTCCCGCCGCCTGTACGGCATCCGTGTGGAACAGAACGCCCTTATCACGGCAGATCTCGCCGATCCCGCCGATGGGAAGCACCGAGCCGATCTCGTTGTTGGCGAACATGACGGTAACAAGGCAGGTATCTGGGCGAATGGCGTTTGCCACCTGCTCCGGTGTGATATTTCCTGCCGATCCGACAGGCAGGAGTTCGACCTCAAAGCCATCGCGTTCAAGTTTTTTGAGCGTGTGAAGGACAGCGTGATGCTCAAAAGCGGTGGAAACGATATGCTTTTTTCCTTTTTCGGCACCGATCCGAGCGGCGGAGAGGATCGCCTGATTGTCCGCCTCGCTTCCGCCGGACGTGAAATAGATCTCTTTCGGGGAACAGCCGAGGCAGGAGGCGACGGTTTCTCTCGCCTTTTGCACCGCCTCCGCGGCTTTCTGCCCTGCCGTATGAAGGCTGGAAGGGTTTCCGTAGAAATCGGAAAGATACGGCATCATCGCATCGAGGGCTTTCCCCGAAAGTTTTGTCGTTGCCGCATTGTCAAGATAGATCATAGAAACCT
>JAKSPH010000050.1 GCA_024404975.1 Clostridia bacterium
CAGAGATAAACGGTATATCTACCGCGGACTTTGGAAATATCTCTCCCACTATAAACTTCTTCTGACCGCCGCCATGGCACTGAATATCCTCGCCGGCGTTCTTGCCATCAACGGTACCTCCCTTGCGGGAAACGCCATTGGCGCCATCGCCGACCCGCAGGAACATTCCGTTTACTATTACCTTATGGTGATGACGGTGTACTACGTCATTTCTTCCGTCATCGCCTACGTTCTCCACGTTTTGATGATTCGTCTGTCGCAGAAGATCGTCAATAAAATGCGTATCGACGTCTACGATAAACTGATCGAACTCCCCGTCGGATTCTTCGATACCCATCAGGCGGGCGAACTTGTCAGCACGGTTTCGTACGACATCAATACGGTCAACGAATCTCTTTCCTCGGACTTTATGTCACTGATCACGTCCGCGGTCACGATCGTGTATTCCTTTATTCTGATGCTCACCGTGTCGCCGAAACTGATCCTCGTATTCTGCTTCACCATTCCGCTTTCCATTGTCTATACCAACGTCGTTACCCGAATCGTGCGCCCCATCTTCCGCCGCAGAAGTATCGTTCTCGGCGAGATGAACGGCTACGTGGAAGAGATGATCGCGGGACAAAAGACCATCCGGTCTTACGGCGCGGAAGAAGCCGTCATCGCCGGTTTTGATGAAAAGAACGCGGCATCGACCGAGGCGTACACCAAGGCCGAAGCCAACGGAACCTTGATGGGACCGGGTGTCAACTTCATCAACAACCTGTCGCTGGCACTTGTCAATATCTTCGGTGCGGTCGTCTATATGAACGGCGGCATTGATCTGACGGGACTGTCGAAATTCGTTCTGCTTTCCCGTAAATTCTCCGGACCGATCAACCAGATCGCCAATATTTATTCCGACCTGCAATCCGCGCTCGCCGCGGCGGAACGTGTGTTCCGTCTGATCGACGAGGAACCGGAACCTGCCGACAAACCCGAAGCGCTGAAACTCACCGACGTGAGGGGCGAAGTAACCTTCGACCACGTCAAATTCGGCTACGTTGAGAATAAGATCATTCTCAAGGATTTGAGTTTCGTCGCGAAACCGGGCAGTGTTACCGCCATTGTCGGACCGACAGGCGCGGGAAAATCCACCATCATCAATCTGTTGATGCGATTCTACGACATCACGGACGGCTCGATCCGCATCGACGGAACCGACATCCGAGATATGACGAGAGAATCTCTGCGCCACGCGTTCACGATGGTTTTACAGGAAACGTGGCTCTTTACCGGCACGATCTATGAGAACATCGCCTACGGTAAAGAGGGCGTCAGCAGGGAGAGAGTTGAGGAAGTCTGCCGGGCTGCCGGTATCCATGACTTCATCGAAAGTCTGCCCGACGGTTACGATACCGTGATGACGGAATCGGGAATGAACATCTCCAAAGGACAGAAGCAGCTTCTCACCATCGCCCGCGCGATGCTGATCGACTCTTCCATTCTGATCCTCGACGAAGCGACGTCCAACGTCGACTCCACGACGGAAAAAGAGATCTCCGATGCGATGGTACGTCTGATGCAGGGAAAGACCTGCTTCGTCATCGCCCACCGCCTTTCCACGGTCAGAGAAGCGGACGTCATTCTTGTCGTCAGGGACGGCGACATCATCGAGCAGGGAACGCACGATTCGCTCCTTGCGGCAGGCGGATTCTACCGTGATCTGTATTACTCTCAGTTTGAAACCGAAACCGAACGGTGACGGGTTCGCCGTATCGGTGCTTTCCATACTTTAACGGCAAAGGAAGATACTTATGAGCCATACCGAAAAACAACCGTTTCCCGTCAGTGTGATCACCAAAGAGGGAACCGGCGTTCTTCTGAAATCCAGCATCAATGAGGATTCAATGGAGATCTTGCAGGTCACGGCGGGAACGCTGACCGTTGAGATCGGCACCGTCCGTCAGACGGGAGAACCGGGGGACATTTTCTACGTTCCGTCGGGACTTGTCCTGCGCGTTGCCGCGAACGAGGGGCAGGGCGCTTTGCGCGCGCTTGTGTTCAAAAGCGAGATCATATCCCGTAATATGGAGAAAGTCGATAAAGAGTTCCTCTATATGTTCGACGTCCAATCCCATATCAGAATCGCGAAGTTCACGAAAGACGTGCCGGTGTATCGCTCTCTTTCACATTGCATCGACGAGGCGATCAACGAGTATCGGGATAAAGACGTTTGCTTCAAACTTCCCATCCGCGCCAATATCTATCTTCTGATGACCGCCTTGATGCGCTATTACTGCGATCTGAAAAACGAGGATGATGCCGCCGTCTACCACAACGTTCTGCGTTTGCGCCCCGTTCTTGACTATATGGGCGTACATTACCGCGAGAAGATCTACGTTGAGGAACTCTCCGGAATGACCGGTCTTTCCGGCGATTATTTCACCAAAATGTTCCGCGATTGCCTCGGCAAAACGCCCGTGGATTATATCAACAATATGCGTATCAACCGTTCGCTCATCATGCTTGCGGAAACGGATCTTCCTCTTTCGCAGATCGCGCAGAGCGTCGGCTTCAACCACCTCGGCTACTTCCATAAGATCTTCAAACAGTATATGGACGTACCGCCGAATGCGTATCGCGAGAGCGCGAAAGAATCCGATGACTGAAAAGACATAAGAAAAAACGGATCCCGTAAGAGATCCGTTTTTTTGCGTTCAATTTGCTTTTTTCTCGGTTTTGAGCGGTGCTTTTCCGAGAACGAAGTCCGCGGTGACAGTCACCTTTGCAATATTTCCCTCCGAGGGAAGTTCGTACATCGGCTGCATCATGAATCCTTCCATGATGGAACGGAGGCCGCGCGCGCCGGTGTTTCTCTCAATGGCGAGATGCGCGATCGCACGGTAGGCATCGTCCTCAAATTCGAGTTCGATACCGTCGAGTTCAAGCAGTTTGCGATACTGCTTGGTCAGCGCGTTCTTCGGCTCTTTCAGAATTCTGACGAGCGCCTCCTCGTCGAGGTCGTCGAGGGTAACGATCACAGGCAGACGTCCCACGAGTTCGGGGATCAGACCGTATTTGACAACGTCGTGTGCGGTCACGTCCTTGTAGACGCCGTGTTTGCGTTTCTCGGCTTTGGTCATCTTCTCGTTCGAGAAGCCGATCGGCTGAGTGCCCATGCGGTATTCGATGAGCGATTCGATGCCGTCGAAGGCACCGCCGCAGATGAACAGAATGTTCTTGGTGTTGATTTGGATAAATTCTTGGTTGGGGTGCTTTCTGCCGCCCTGCGGAGGAACGTTAGCGATCGTGCCTTCCAGAATCTTCAAGAGTGCCTGTTGCACGCCTTCACCGGAAACGTCGCGGGTAATGGAGCGGTTCTCGCCTTTTCTTGAGATCTTGTCGATCTCGTCGATGTAGATGATACCGCGCTCGGCAAGTGCCACGTCGTAGTCTGCCGCCTGGATCAGACGGAGAAGAATGTTCTCCACGTCCTCACCGACGTAACCCGCTTCGGTCAGCGTCGTCGCATCCGCGATGGCGAAGGGAACTTTGAAACTCTTGGCGAGCGTCTGGGCAAGGTAGGTTTTACCGACACCGGTCGGACCGAGCAGAAGCACGTTGGATTTTTGGATCTCGATACCGTCTTTCGGCTCGTTCTCCGCGCCCATCTTGCGCTTGTTCTTGACGTTCTTCGGGGGATCGAGTGTCAGGATGCGTTTGTAGTGGTTGTACACGGCGACGGACAGCGCGAGCTTTGCGGCATCCTGTCCGATGACGTATTCATCGAGCATCGCCTTGATCTCTTTCGGCTTCGGCAGGGTGGCGAAGGAAAGTTCATCCCCCACAGGGATCGCGTTCTTTTCTTCGGTGAAATGCTCATCAATGAATTCCGAGCATACGTCGATGCAATTGTCGCAAATATAAGTTTTTCCGTCTTGTGCGGGAATCAGGAGCGCTACTTCTTCTTCGGTTCTTCCGCAGAAGGCACAACGCCGGAGCCCCTCTTTCTTATCTGCCATAATTCAATCTCTTTCTTGGAAAAAGTGCAGGGAATTACGCTTTCTGCGCGTCATCTCTGTTGGCGATCACACGGTCGACAAGTCCGTAAGCGCACGCCTCGTCCGCGGTCATGAAGTTGTCGCGTTCGGTGTCGGCACAGATCTGTTCGTAAGTCTTTCCGGTCTGCTCAGAGAACTTGCGGTTGAGTTTTTCTCTGATGCGGATGATGTGATCGGCGTGGATCTTGATGTCCGTCGCCTGACCCTGCATACCGCCGAGAAGGGGTTGATGGACCCAGATCTCCGCCCACGGCCGCGCGAAGCGTTTGCCCTTTGCGCCGGAGGAGAGAAGAAATGCGCCCATGGAAGCCGCCATACCCACGCAGATGGTGGATACGTCGCACTTGATATAGTTCATGGTGTCATAGATCGCCATGCCTGCGGAAATGGATCCGCCGGGAGAATTGATATAGAAGTAAATGTCTTTGTCGGGATCTTGTGCTTCAAGATAGAGCATCTGTGCTACGACGAGAGAAGCGGTAGCATCGTTCACTTCGTCGGAGAGAAAAATGATGCGGTCGTTGAGCAGTCTTGAATAGATGTCGTAAGAACGTTCGCCGTGAGAGGTCTGTTCTACGACCATAGGTACAAGAGGCATAGTGAAAAATCCTTTCAAAATTGTATTTTTGTAAAAGAAACCGGCAGCCGTGGGAGAATGAACAACCCTTGACTGTCGGTATCACAGTCAAACGGGGAACCGGTGTATCTGAACGATTCCCGTTTGGCTATGCGAAAATTACTTCGCTTTTGCAGACTGTACGTTTTCCTTCACGAGGTTCATAGCGGCAGCAACAAGAAGGTCTGCCTTGATGTCCTCTGCGGGAACCATACTCTTCACCTTGTCGGCTTCCATTTTGTAGGAGTCGGCAATTCTCTTGTACTCGGCTTCGACTTCCTCGTCGGAAACGGTGAGGTTTTCGAGAGCGGCGATCTTTTCAAGAGCAAGTCTTGCCTTCACCTGCTTTTCAGCCTGAGGACGCATTTCCTTGCGGAGCGCGTCGATGGTAAGACCGGTGTACTTGAAGTATGTATCCAGGTCAAGTCCCTGCATACGGAGTCTGGAATCGTAATCGCGGATATAGTTGTCGGTTTCTGCCTCGAACATGGGTTCGGGGATCTCTGCATCGAGTTTCGCGATCAGCGCGTCGGTGATTTCGTTGTCGAATTCAACCTGTGCTTCGTTGTTCTTTCTCTTGGATATTTTATCCTTGAGGTCGGCTTTATATTCATCGAGAGTGTCAAATTCGGAAACGTCTTTTGCAAATTCGTCATCGGCAGCGGGAAGTTCTTCTACTTTGATGCCGTTGACCTTGGTCTTGAAGGTCGCTTCTTTTCCTGCGAGTTCCTTTGCGGAGTAGTCAGCGGGGAAGGTAACGACTACGTCGAATTCATCGCCGATCGCATGTCCGACGATCTGATCTTCGAAACCGGGGATGAACGCGCCGGAACCGATGGTAAGGTCGTAGTTCTCGCCCTTGCCGCCTTCGAATGCAACGCCGTCAACGAATCCTTCGTAGTTGATGTTGGCAATATCGCCCTGCGCTACCGCACGGTCGGTAACGTCGATCTTTCTTGCGTTTCTCTTTCTTGCCTTGTCGAGTTCTTCGTCAACTTCCTTGGCGGTAACTCTGACTGCCTTCTTCTTGGCAACGATTTCTTTGTAACCTTCGATCTTGACTTCGGGTTTTACAAATCCGACAGCGGAGAGAACGATGTCACCGTCGGTGGAAACGATGTCGAAGCTGGGGGTTCCGACTACGTCGAAGCCGGATTCTTTTACGGCTTCCTCAAATGCTTCGGGAAGGCAAGCGTTGATAGCATCTTCGAAGAATACGCCTTTGCCGTAGATCTTCTCGATCACGGTCTTGGGAGCTTTGCCCTTTCTGAAACCGGGAACGTTCATGTTCTTGACGGCTTTTTTGTATGCGGCAAGTTCTGCCTTGTCGTAGATTTCTTTGCTGACCGAGAACTCCATCTTGAAGCCGGATTTTTCGGTAAGTTCCTTTTTCAAAAGGCTCATAGTTTGTGTTTTCCTCCGGAAAATATATATAATATTTTATAACCGTCTTATTTTACACCAAAGTGAAATTTTTGTCAATACTTTGCGGGAATTCTTTTGATTTTTTGCCGTTTTTTTAATAGAATGAAGATAATTCGACGGAAAAACAGGGGTTTTTACAGTTTCGGAACGTATTTGGGTAAGAATCCGATCGCGTCCGCTGCGATCAGACGGCATTCGAGATCCCCGATCCTGATGGGATCTTCCACGGCGGCGGCACCGTGAATGTGTCCGAAATAGACGCGTTTTACACCGTAAGCGCGGATCAGTTCGGTGAACGGTTTGTTTTCTTCATCGCCCCAGACGACAGGGAAATGCGTAAAGACGACGATCTCTTTTTCGGGGGAATTCCGCTTTATCGCCGCCGCGCAGTCGAGGGAAAGTTTCATACGGGACAGTTCTCTTGCGTTGATCTTTTCAAAATCGGGATCGTTCGGCAACGTGACGTTGTCTTCGTCCGAGAACCATCCGCGGCTGCCCGCGACGATGAAGTCGTCGAGTTCGATCGCGTTGTTGAACAGAAAATCTATGGTCGTGATCTTTTCTTTTTCAAAAAACTCACGGTGTTTTTTCATCGTACTCCACCAGAAATCGTGATTGCCTTTTCCGAGTATCTTCCGACCGGGGAGAGAATCGATAAAATGCAGATCCGCCGCCGATTCTTCGAGCACGGTCGCCCAGGAAATATCGCCGGGAATGATCACGGTATCGTCGGGGGAAACCAACGACGTCCAATTCTTTTTGAGCCGTTCTTCGTAATTCTCCCACCGTTTCCCGAACACTTCCATAGACTTTTTCGCGCCGGTTCCGAGGGATAAATGCAAGTCGGCAATGCAATATACTGCCATTATTTTTACTCCGGATTGATGAATAAAATAAACCGAGCGGTCATATAATAGATGTGAACCGACGGTGTATCGGATGTTCTCCCTGTTTGCAAAGCGTCCTGCATCCGGGCGGGGCGGCGCTTACGAAAGGAGAAAATCATGGAAGAGAAAAACTACGAAACGCCTTGCGGCAACTACTCCTGCAACTGTTTGAAGGGAATTGTCTGCAACGCGCAGAACTGCACGTATAACGATGGCGAATGCCACTGTCATGCGACACAGATCAGTGTCGGACCGAAGTGCGCCGATTGCTCCGGCGAAACTTCCTGTGCGACTTTCAAACCGAAAACTTACTGATTTTCGGCTTTTGCAGTGAAACGGGACGGTGGTCTCCGACAGGGAGAACCGTGCGCCGGGAACTGCCTTCTCTGAAAACGCCTCGGTGATTTTGCCGGAAGAGATTCCGGCAGACCGGCAGTTTGCTCTCTATCGAGGGGAACTGCCGGTTTTTTATGCGTGAAAAGCGTTCTCCATCGGAACGATCCGCACGGCTTTTCTGCGTTTGCCGTCGGTGACGTACACCTCGACAACGTCGAAACGCAGACGTTTTCCCTCGGTTTTGCTCATGGGAAACCATTTTGCACACGAAAGGATGGCTTTCTGCTTCTCCTTCGTGACCGCGGATGCGGGGCGCGGCTCATTCGGATGTTCATGCCCGACGGTGCGGGTTTTGACTTCGACAAACGCGACGGTATTCTTGTCCGCCATCACGAGGTCGATCTCGTTTCCTCCTCCGACAAAGTTCCGCGCCAAGGTTCTGTACCCGTGTCTGCGGTAGTATTTCTCCGCGGCACGTTCGCCGAAAGTGCCGAGTTCGCGCTTTGCCGTCAGGATCTCAAGTATTTTCATTTGTCAAGAAACTTCAGGAACGTTTTGCGGTAGATGGGCGCAACGCCGAACTGACGCACCGCGTCCATGTGATCTTTGGTCGGATATCCCTTGTGTTTGGCAATGCCGTACATCGGATATTCGCGGTCGAGGTCGATACATTGACGGTCCCTTGTCACTTTCGCCAGAATGGATGCCGCCGCAATGGAACAACTCTTCGCATCGCCTTTCACGATAGGGAAGGCGTCAATGGGGAAGTTCCTCGCGTGATTGCCGTCGATCAGCGCACAATCCGCCTTGACCTCCATCTTTTCGATGGCACGGCGCATAGCGAGCATGGAAGCGTTGAGAATGTTGATCTCGTCGATCTCGGCGGGGGAACATTCCGCGATGCCGTATGCGATCGCTTCCTTTATAATTATTTCATAGAGCGCCTCTCGTTTTTTCTCGGTCAGTTTCTTGGAGTCGTTCAGCCCCTCGATGTACAGTCCTTCGGGCAGAATGACCGCCGCGGCGACCACGGGACCGCAAAGAGGCCCTCTTCCGGCTTCGTCGCAACCGCAGACCGCCTTGTATCCGGCTTCGTATTTTTCGTGTTCAAAAGAATAATCCGGCATTGTCAGAACCTCGGTTTTTCAAGAGAGATTTTTCCGATTACGCCTCCGCGGAATTCGTCGAGAAGCATGGTTGCGGTGCGCTCGGTGTTGACTTCGCCGCCCGAAACGAGGAAACCGCGTTTTCTTCCGACGGCTTCGAACAGTTCGTAAGGGGGCAGATCGTCGCACAGAGCAGGGGAGAGCTTGTATCTTTGATAGAACAATTCCGCACAGACGGAACGGAGCCTGTCGCAGAGGATCATGGCGAGTTCTTCCGTGTCGAGGATCCCGTCGCGGATCGCACCCGTCAGCGCGAGATTCTGTCCGACGGTTTCATCTTCGAACTTCGGCCAAAGAACGCCGGGCATATCGAGTAAGTCAAGTCCGATCGAAGTCGGAACCCACTGCTTTTCGAGCGTTACGCCGGGGCGGTCCTCCACCTTGGCTTTCTTCGCTCCCGCAAGACGGTTGATGAGGGAGGATTTTCCCACGTTGGGAATACCGACGATCATGGCTTTGAGCCGCCTGCCCTCCATTCCTTTTTCTATGTAACGCGCGGTTTTTGCGGTCAGAACTTCACGGATCTTGTCCGAGAGGGTGTTCATGCCGAGATTTCCCACGCTGTCGATCGCGACGGCGGGAGCGCCGATGCCGTCAAAATAGCGGATCCATGCCCGCGTGATATCCGGATCGGCAAGGGTGGATTTCGAAAGCACCGTGATCCTGGGTTTTTGCTCGGTCAGGGCTTCGGTCTCCGGGTTTTTGGAACTGTACGGGATACGCGCGTCGAGAACTTCGAGAACGATATCGACCTGAGGCATACATTCTTTCATCACGCGGCGCGTTTTCGCCATGTGACCGGGGAACCATTGGATGGGATTTACTGCCATATTGGGTAGAACCTTTCGATAAAACTGAAATCAGCGGTTGCCGATGCTGAACAGGAATTTTCCGAGAACGGCATCCTTATTGACGGTGCCGAACTGGCGGGAATCGGCAGAACCGT
>JAKSPH010000051.1 GCA_024404975.1 Clostridia bacterium
TCGGTGAACAGGCGGTCGTACTTGAGATCTCTGCCGCTCGCTCTCTTTTCATCCGTTCCGCGGTAGAGGCGGAGGAGTTCGACGTTCATGCGGTCGCGCTCGCGGACGAGTTCGGAGAGCTGATCCTTCATTTGCGCGAGTTTGTCGCGTTTTGCGCGTTTGCGGTGAAGTTTGGCGTTCTCGGTGTCAAGATCAAGTACGCGGTTGATGCGGTCGACGTCTTTTTCTTCCAGAGAAAGAGCGCTCTTGCGAAGTTTCGTAAGGCGGCGTTCTTCCTTCTTCACGTTCAGTTTGGGGGATTTTTCGTTGGCGTATTCGTACTTCGCGAGAGTACCCGCGAGTTTCGCCTTGCGCATTTTGTAGTCGTATCTCGCACCGATCAGGGCGAGGTCGTTTTCCTGCCATACGGCGGCGGCATCGTTCTGACGGCTCTTTTCCCATTCGCTTCCGTAAAGAGAAGAGTCACGCGTGTCGTTGACGTTGTATCGGAAGTCCTCCGTGTTCGCACGAAGCGCGATCAAGGGGATCTCGTTCACCGCCTTGCCGCGGGAAAGGCGAAGCGGGATCTTCAGATCGGCGTATTCGTAACCGCTGTCGGTCAGCGCGTTGAGGTCGTCGATGTAGGAATTGTACAGACGGATCTCGTTTTCCAGACCTTCCGCATAGATACTGACGTTCTTGCGCTTGTGCTTTTTCTTTGCCTCTCTGACGAGATCGGCAAAGCGGTCGGCGATGTGCTTTTGCAGGTTGACGATCCTGACGAGCGTTTCGGCGTCGGTGGCGGAAAGCGCGCGGTTGTTCAAACCGTTTTCGAGTTCTTTTCTGCGGGTTTGGAGTTCACGCAGGGAAAGAGTGTCTGTTTCGTCCTGTCCGACGGAAACGTAGAGCGATCTGACGGTTTCTGTCGCGTGGGTGTCGTCGTCGGAATCACCGGAGAGAGCGATTCTCTCCACGTTGCGATAGGGTTTTCCGGCGAGGATCCGGTTGGGGATGCGCTTGTCTGCCAGCGGATAGGTGTATCCGGACTCTTTGCCGACGGTCTCGGCAAGTTGATTGTAACGGTAAATTTCTTTTCTCGCGTTCTCCGCGGTATTCTTCGCCGCTCTTCTGTGACGGCCGTGTACGGCTTGGGCGAGAAGGGCGAATTCCTCGTCGAGGACGGATTTCTGAAGGTTGAGTTCACGGACACCGAGCGATACCTTTTCTTCGTAGTAGGCGCGTTTTCTCTGCTTTTCGAGTTTTCTTTCTTCCGCCTTCAGCACTTCCACGGACTTGCGGATCTCCTGCATATGCGCACGGAATCTCTCGGCGGACATTTCGCTCGGCGGAAGGATTTCCGCAAAGCCGTCCGGTGTCTTGACCGCACCGGCGTTTTTCTCGGCCGCGGCTTCGTAGAGCGCAAGTGCCTGTTCGTCTTTTTCGGCACGGCGAAGCGCTTTGGGAAGCTTGCTCCGGGGATCTCTGATCTCATAGATCAAAGTCGGGATCACGGGAGCGGGAAGTCCGGAAAGCACCTCCTCCGGCGTTTTCTCATCGAGTTTGCGATGGCGTTCACCGGAAATGCGGTTGAGTTCGTCGATCTTCCTGTTGTAAAGAAGGATCTCTTCTCTCGTCAGATTGGCATAGGCGGATTTGTCCTCGCCGTCGTTTGCGATGCGTTCGAGGACGAGTGCCTGAAGGAAAATATCGCAGATCTTCTTCTGCGCGTTGACGGAGGGGACGACGGTGCGAAGCACGTCCTCGCCGTTCTCTTTTCCGCGCTGTTCGTCGAGTTCGTTTCTCTCACGGCGGAGAGCGGCGATCTCATCGAGGCGTTCTTTGGGGAAGATCGGCGTGTCGGCACGGTTGACGAACGCGATGTGCGAGGTCAGTGCGCCGAGGGTGAGAGAGGGAACCCCTCTTCTGACTTCTTTCAGCGCGGAACGGGAGATCACGGCGTGTTGCACGTCGTCGAGTTTGTTGAGGACACGCACGTCGGCGTTGTAAAAACGGATCTGTTCTTTCAGAATACCGTAGGCGGCATTTTCTTCTTTCGGAAGGTCGAGAGAACGCGCTTCGTTATAGAGCGCCAGACTCTCGTTCACGGCTTCGGCATCCGTGTTCACGGCATCTGCGGCAATGCGGATTTCTTCGGCACCGCTCGCCGTCTTTTTGTCTTTCAGAAGTTCGGTTCTTTCTTCGCGAAGTCCCGCGATGTCCGCGAGGTGCTTCTGCTTGATTTCCGCCCAATCGGCGGCGGTCAGCACCGGAGGTTCGCTCACGGTTCCGATCGCTTCGGCTTCCTCGGCGGGGGCTTCGGTCATCGGTTTGGTCAGATGGACGAACTCACCTTGTTCAACGGGGAGCGGCAGGAGAGCGGGACTCACCGTTTCTACGGCAACGTCCTCTTCGGGTTTGTTCTTCAATTCCGCTTCGAATTCGGAGCGGAGAATGACGGTTTTCGGTGCGTTTTCAAGATTGTGTTTCAGAAGCTGACGGGGGAAGGAACGGCTGATGGGTGTCAGTTCGTTGCCGGTCTGTTTTTGGATCTTTCCGACCATGGCGTTGTAGTCCGCGATGGCGAGTTTCGCCACATCATCGGAACCGCCGAGCCGGTTCTTGCGGGAGAGCGCGTAGACGACGGCGCAGTTGTCGACGATTTTCTTTTGCCAAGTGAGCGTGCGGTAACACAGATCCGCGGAGTCGGTTTCTTCCTTCTTCGCACGTTTGATCTCTTTCTTCAGAGAAGCGATCTCCGCGTGGTAAACTTTGTTGTCCGCGAGGCGCTCTTTGACCTCCGCGCGGATCTCCGATTTGGTCAGATCGCTGGCGAACAAGCCCTCGGCTTCGTAAGTTTCGACCGGCGTGTCGACTTCAATCCACTCGTCGGCGGTCTCCCCTGCGGTGGCTTCCTCACTCATCGGACACTCGTTGACGGTGTTTTGGGGTTCGGTATCTCCGGCAAGTCCGGATTCGGGAACGTTGTCTTTCCGATCTTCGGCGATCGGCGTGTCACAAACGGTACTGCCGTCCGAAGGCGCAGCCGTCCGGTCTGCGGGGTTCACCTGCCTGTCGGCGTTGTCGACGGCAATGGCGGCTTTTTCTTTTTCAATTTCAAGTTGGCGCTTCGCGTCGTCGATCTCTTTTTGGAGCGCGAAACGCTCTTCCGCGAACGCCGCGTTGGCTTTTTCTCTGCGAAGGGCGGCTTCCGCCGAGTTCTTTTCTTCGGTCAGACGGATGCGGTCTTCCTCCATCTTCCGGATGACGTCTTTGTATTCACGCGCGACCGCGTTTTGATATTCGCGCTGCATATAATCGTTGTATGCCTGCGCGCGGATGGCTTCCACGTTGATCGGGGGAACGACGGGACGGGAATTCCGATCGGCTCCTGCGGCGACAGACACGGCGGGAGTCGGTTGTACGGTTGCGGAACCTGCTTTCGGCGCGGCATCCGGCTTGACGGATTCACGGTTGGGCGCGGCAAAACCGCTCTTGGCGGGTTCATCCGTGCGGGAAAGTCCCATCAAAAGTTCCTCGGTATTCGCATTCTGCGCGGCAATGGCTGCCTTTTCACGCTCGACCGCCTCGGCGATACGCGCACGGCGTTCTTCCTCTGCGGCTTCCTTGGCACGGAGGGCTTCCGCGTCGGGCGCTTTCTTCTTCCTCGAATTCAGTTTCTTCAACTGATCTTCCTTGAGTTTCTGACGGTATGCTTCCGTATAAGCGAGTTTTTCGAGTTTCTTCTCGGTCAACGCTTTTGCGGCGCGTCTTGCCTCCTCCTCGTTCTTGCTGTCGATCGGGGAGGTCTTCTCTCTCTCTGCCATGCGCGCTTTTTGGTCCGCACGGTCTTTTTCCGCCTTTGCGGAGGACTGCACGACTTGCTCGCGCACGTTTGCGAGGCGTTCTTCCAGTGAGAGTCCTTCGGTTTCGGTGGGGGTTGTGTTCCGGGATTCGTCTGTCATCTCTCGGTTCTCCTATATGCTTTTATCTTGCGTTCGTTTTTCGTCATCGGGAAGGAATCGGATAAGGTAACTCAATACTTCGCGTCGCAGGATGATGCCGATGAAGCATCCGCGGTCGTCCACGACGGGAACGAAGTTATGTTCTTTGACTTGTTCGATGAGGTCTTTCAGAGAAGCGGTGTGGAATAGGGGAGGATTGTCGTTTTTCGACATGATCTTCTTGACGGGGTATTGTTCCGCCTTGGAAATGTCGAACGCGTTGTTTTCCATGAAGTATCGGAAGAGATCGCCTTCACGTACCGTTCCGACGTAAACGCCGTCCCTGTCGATCACGGGAAGCGCCGAATACCGGTGAAACTTCATCGTTTCAAGCGCCTGTCTTACCGTGCTTTCCACGGATAAGGTGGCTACCAGACTTTTCGGTATGACGAATTGAAAAATATTCATGAAAACACCTTTCCTTTCGTTTTGAAAAGATCAGAGATTATTCTCTGCCGTTGAGTGCGGTTCCGATAACGGTGGCATAAGGCGCCAGATCGGGGACGGTGAATCTCACGCCTTCGTACATTCTGTGGAAATCGTCGAGTTTGGACTTGCAGAAAGGAAATCCCGTAAGGTTTCCCGTCAGCACGATATCGGACACGCCGACGCTTCTCGCCGCGAAAATGGCGGAAACGCAGACCGTCTCGAATACCAAATTAAGGATACCCTTTGCGATATCGGATTTGGAAGCGAGATCTGACACGTTGCCGAAATTGGCGGCAGTCATATCTTCCGGCATGGTACTCATCTTGTTCTTCTGTGTGATGTCCGCAATGCGAAGGTCGACGTTGGAAAGATTGCCGTCTTTCGCGAGTTCGGAAATATGCTCCGTGTTGTCCGCTTTGAGTAAGAGTTTGGAAAGCCCCATCAGCGTACCGCCGCCGACACCCGTACCGCCGAGATACCGCACGGGTTCTCCGCGCTTGGCGTGGACGATGGCAGTACCCGTTCCCATGCTCACAACAAGACAGTTTTCAAGTCCGGAGAGGTAGAGTCCTCCTCTGCCGATGCTCTCAAATTCGGAAACAAAGCCGCAGGGGCGGCCGAAAATATCGTTTTTCAGAAAAGCGGAACCCACGCCCGTCATCAGCACGCGGTCGATGTCCGAGAGGGAGAGTCCGTTCTCCGCGGTGAACTTGCCGAACGCGCCGTATGCGCTCGACAGAGGATCGGTGGCATGGATGAAGAACGGATGGATCAGTTCTTTTTTGTCGCCGTCAAAACGGAAACCGCCGATCTTGGTGGTGCTTCCGCCGACGTCGATTCCGACAACGACGCTCATCTGGATGCCTCCTTTTTCTTGGCTTCCTCGACGTGGCTCATCAGAGAGTCGAAGGAAAGACCGTATTTATCGGTAATGTCTTTTGCGTAAGATTTTCCGTCGGGTTTCGCACGGACGATGCGGAAGGAACGTTTGCCTTTTTCCATTCCGGCAACGAGGGTATCGAGGGCAACACCGCCGACTTCCGCACTGCGCGCGTTCAGGTCGTCGAGAGCGGCGGCGAGTTCGTGCAAGTGGGTGGAGAAGATGCCGCGCACGCCGAGAGCGGCGAAGGCGACGAGGATCTCGGAGGCGATGTAGGTCGCTTCGTAAGCACCGGTCGAAGACAGGGATTCGTCGAGCAGGATCAGACTGTTCGGCGTCGCGTCGGAGAAGATCTCACGCAGACGGTTGCATTCTTCTCCCAAACGTCCTTTGTCGATCGTGTCGTCCGCGCCTTCGGGGAAATGCGTGAAGATGGCATCGACGGGAGAGAGTACGGCATCCGCCGCGGGGACGGGAAGTCCGAGCTGGAAGAATGCCTGTGCCGCACCGCAAGCCACGGTGATGACGGATTTACCGCCGCGGTTGGGGCCGGTCAGAATATAGATCCCCGCTTTGTCGTCGAACACAAGATCGTTCGTTACGATCTCGTCCTCAATGGCGAGCGCCACTCTCGGATTGTAAAGTCCGTGCGCGGAGAAGCGCTTTTCGCCCGCGGGGCGGATCTCGGGCAGACAAATGCTGCAACCGGGATGGTTCTTCAGTTTTTGGATGAGGTCGGAAGCGCGGGAGATAAACTCGATTTCGGGATAGAGTTTAAGAAGGAAATCGCTGTTGTCGAGAACGTACTCGCCGACGATCGCGCGCCACCCTTTGACGGAGGAGTGGAACACGTCCTCAAGCGCGGAGTTGAACGCGCCGACAAGCGCTTCCTCACGGTTCTCGCTCTGACCTTTCGTCATCACGGGAGAGAGGGGAGCGATGGCGGTCATCGCATCGTTTTTGAAGGACAGGCGGAGGATCTTGTCAAGCGCCTTGCCCGACTTGATACTGTCGGAGTTGACGGAAAGTACGCCCGCGTTGACAGGACGGAGTTCGCCGTCGAGGTTCACGCCGATGGTGACGGATTTGATCTCGTGAACGTGGGAGGACAAGGCATTGAGTTTGGCGTTGAGATCCTTGTAGTAATCGGATTCCGTCAGATCGAAAACGAACTTGCAGAGCGACAGAAAGGCAGGGGACGTGATCTTATCCTTGATCGGACGCAGACCTGCCGCGAGAGTTTCGATGCAGGAAACGTAGAGTTCGATCTGCGTGATGGAGTAAAGGTAAGAGTCCTTGTCGGAGGTGTCACGGTCGAGGATACGCAACTGATTGATGTCGTCCAGAACGGGCGTGATCCGCAGGAGGGTATCTTTGAGTTCGGGGAGATTTGCCACGTCCTCAAGCGTTTTCTGACGGTAACGGATGACCGCTTCGTCGGACGTGAAATAGTCGGACAGAGGGCAGCCGCGCAGGCGGAAGATCTCGTTCAGACCGAGTTCCTCGCAGACGGTTTCCGTGATATTCGGCAGATTCGTACGGTTCTGATGGAACAGTCTGGATTCCTCGTTCGGATAGAGAAGACTGATGAATGTGGGGTTCGTACCGACGTCGTTTTGATGGATGGTTTCTTGCATTGTTTCTCCAATGATCCCGTTCGGGTAATTTATTTTATTCTATTATATCATATAACAGGCTAAATCGCAATAGATAAATCAAATATTTTCGCAAAATATAAAGCACCGTCAAAACCTTTGAATTTGCAAACAAAAGTGTACTTGTTTCGCGGCGTTTTCACTTCACAATTTGACAATAATCATTTACAATTGCTTATAAAAAGAAAGCCGCCGGTTCTCGGAGAAAACCGGCGACGACGGAACGTATTGTCTTTTTTGAGTACCCGAAAGGTCAAAAATCGAGTTTGGGGTTCTGCATGGCGAACTTCTTCATGAATTCGATGAGCGCTTCCGCCCCTTCGTAGGGCATGGAGTTGTAGAGCGACGCACGGATACCGCCGACGGCACTGTGACCGCGCAGACCGTACAGTCCGGCTTCTTCCGCCGCCTGCAGGAATCTCTCGTCCATGGCGGAGTTTCCGGTCACGAATACGACGTGGGTGGAGGAACGGTACTTTTTGTCGACCGTCGCGGTGTAGTACACCTGGCTGTCGAGGTAGTCGTAGATCAGACTGACTTTGCTCTCGTTGCGGCGTTTCATTTCTTCAAGACCGCCTTCGTTCAGAATGTGGGTGAACACGGCATCGGCGACGGTGAGCGCAAAGGTATCGGGCGCACGGAACACGGACTGCTTATCCGACATGGTTTCATAGTTCAGTACGGAGGGAGTGATATCCGCGGCATTGCCGACGAGATCGTCACGCACGATGACCGTCGTAACGCCGGAAATACCGTAGTTCTGTCCTGCGGCAGCGTAGATCAGACCGAAGTCGGAAACGTTGACCGGTGCGGAGAGGAAACAGGAGGACATATCCGCGACGAGCGGAATGGAGCCCGTTTCGGGGACGGTGCGGTAGGAAGTGCCGTACACAGGGTTGTTATAGCAGATATGGACGTAGTCCGCGTCGGGACGGAAGTCCGAGCGGCTCATTTCGGGGACGGAGGAGAAAGCGGGAGAGGCACCGGCGGAGGAAGCGGCAATGTTCATATCGCCGTACTTCTTGCCTTCAAGGTATGCTTCTTTCGAGAAAACACCGGTCACAACGTAGTCTGCGCACTTGTGGTCGGAAAGCAGGTTCAGCGGCACGGCGGAGAATTGGGCATCCTCGCCCCCTGCCATAAACAGAACGCGGTAGTTCACAGGGATGTGCAAGAGTGTGCGGAGGGTTTCTTCCGCGTGACGGATCAGAGCGCCGAATTTTTCGGTCGTGTAGTCAAATTCCAGAGGGGAGGGCGCATCGGGCGATCCCTGCGATATACTTTTTACCAGTTCCTGCGTGACTTCGTAAGGCAAAGGAGCCTGCACGGCAGAAAAGTTGAATTTTTCGTTCATTTACGGAAAACCGCGGGTTCGCGGCGAAATCCTTTCATAATATAATGATATTATACTACCGGCAACGCGGTTTGTCAAGTGCGGAATGAAGGGTAGTTTTTTCGTCATATTTTACAAAAAGCGGTGGCAAAATCGGAAAAAAACGCATATTTTGAAAAAAATCCGTTTTTCTGAAAAAATATCTTGACATTTGCAATTCACCGTGCTATAATAGGCAAGCAAGGTTTGAGCGACAGACCTTTCCACAATGGCGGAATAGCTCAGTTGGCTAGAGCGTCCGGTTCATACCCGGCAGGTCGTTGGTTCAAATCCGACTTCCGCTACCATTTCGGCTCGTTGGTCAAGAGGTTAAGACACGGCCCTTTCACGGCTGTAACGGCGGTTCGATTCCGCCACGAGTCACCACACAAAAACAGAGCCACCCCTCGTGGGTGCCTCTGTTTTTTTGTGCGCCCCGTGTCCCTATCGACCGGGCGC
>JAKSPH010000052.1 GCA_024404975.1 Clostridia bacterium
TATACCATAAAGCGGACAGAAAAATCAAGGGTTACAGACCGAAAACGTAAGATGCGATCACAAAATAGAGGAGAAGCGAAAGGACGTCCACGACCGTCGTGATGAACGGAGATGCCATAACGGCGGGGTCGAAGCCGAGTTTCTTCGCACAGATGGGGAGCATACCGCCGATGAATTTCGCGACGACGACCGTGATGAGCATGGAACAGGCAACGGAGAGTGCCACGGTGACCGTCACGGCGGGGTTTGCCATCAGAAGGCGGTCGACGAGAAGCACTTTGCCGAACGCGACAAGTCCGAGGACACCGCCGCAGCAAAGTCCGACGCGGAATTCCTTGAACGCCACACGGAGGATGTCACCGAATTCGACTTCACCGAGGGAGATACCGCGGATGACGGTGACGGAAGTCTGACCGCCGGAGTTTCCGCCGGTGTCCATCAGCATAGGCACGAACAGAATGAGGACAGCGGGGAGAGCGGATTCAAAGAATCCGAGGATCATACTTGAGAATGTGGCGGAGACCATCAGGATGAGGAGCCACGGAATACGCGCCAAGAACAGTTTTTTGGTCGGCGTTTTGAGATAAGGGGTTTCGGTGGGCATGATCGCCGCCATCTTGGCGAAGTCTTCCTCCGCCTCATCCGAGAGGACGTCGACGGCATCGTCGACCGTGACGATACCGACAAGGCGGTTTTCGTTGTCCACGACGGGAATGGCGAGGAAACCGTAACGGTTCAACGTCTGTGCCACTTCCTCCTTGTCCTCTTCCGTGTTTACGGAGATGACGTCGGTGAGCATAATATCGGACAGACGCGCGTTGAGATCCGCGATCAGCAGGGCTTTCGCGGTGACGATACCGAGAAGCGTGCGGTCGTCCGCGGTGACGTAGCAGGTGTAAATCGTTTCCTTGTCGATGGCGACTTTTCTCACGTGCGCCAACGCTTCGGCAACGGTCATTTCCGGCTTCAGACGGACGTACTCCGGCGTCATGATGGTTCCGGCACTGTCTTTGGGATAGCCGAGCAGACGGTTGATGCCGGCGCGGTTCTCCGGCGTGGAAGCACGGAGCAGACGTTTTACAAGTACGGCGGGCATTTCCTCAATAATATCGACGGTATCGTCGAGATACAGTTCGGACAAAATATCGGAAAGTTCCTTATCGTTATATGCCTCGACGATGTCCGCCTGGCTGTCGCTGTCAAGTTCGACAAACGTTTCCGCCGCCTTTTCTTTCGGAAGCAGGCGGAGAAGCAGGACTCTGTCCTCTTTTTCAAGTTCGGTCAGAATCTCTGCGAGATCCTGCGGGGCTTGGTGAAGTCCCGCTTCCTTGAGTTCGCGGAATCTTTTTTCAGATAGGTACTGGGTGACGGTTTCGACGTTGAAGTCGTTTTCATTTTCCATGATCGGTCCTCCTTGAGCAATATAAAAGCGCGTGGCAAAATACCGCGCGTTTTTCGACCTGACCGGACGGGAAAAAGATCCTCAGCAAGAAACCGTGAGGAAAACGCCGATATTCTGCTTTTTTGTGGTGATTTTCGTCTGCAATCGACTACTGTCGCCGCTATCCATGCGTAGTTCCTCATTTCTTCATTATTTCCTTACGGAACAAGTATCATTTTACTCATTTTGGGAGGGTTTGTCAAGGGTATTTTTTATATTTTTCGGAAGATTTTGAAAATCCCCCGCGCCGAGCAAAACGACCGTTCCGGAAAGTTGCCGGACGAGGGGAAAAAGGGCGGATAACGGGCAGTATTCCGCGCGCGCTCCGACGGCTTCCGCAAGCGTTTTTCCGTCGATGCCGGGGATGGGATCTTCCCTCGCGGGGAACACGTCCGTGACGATTGCGCGGTCGGCGCTTCCGAGCGCCCGGCAAAAGTCCGCGAACAGATCTCTCGTGCGCGTGTAGGTGTGCGGGCGAAAGACCGCCGTCACGGGGTACGGCTCGGTATGGCGCAACGTCCGGATGACGGAGGAAATCTCCGAGGGGTGATGGGCGTAGTCGTAATAGAACACACGGTTCTCTTCCCTGCGCAGGACTTCGAGCCTTCTCGGAATGCCGGAAAACGCCGCGATGCTTTTCGCGACCGATGGCAGATCCCAACCGGAAAGGCAGGCGACGGACAAAACCGCCCCCGCGTGGCAAACGGCGTTCTCGCCGATCTCTCCGCATACGACGCGATCGAGTTCTCTCCCACACAGAACGGGGGTGAAGGAATAATGCCCCTTGTGTTCGGTGACGTCCGTCAGACAGAGATCTGCGTTTTCATTTCTGCCGAAGGTAAACGCCGGAACAGTGAGTCTGCCGCACAGGCGCAAAAGTCCTTCATCGTCCGCGTTGACGATGCACCGTTTCTCCGCGCGTGTCATTGCCGCGAAGTAGGAATTCTCCATCTGTTCCCGCGTCTTGAAGTAGTCGGTATGGTCCCATTCCATATTGAGAAAAACGGCGTCCGTCGGGAAGAAGTGCAGAAAAGAATCCCGATACTCGCACGCCTCGTAAACGAACAGTTCCCGCCCTCCGACGCGGACGGACTGCCCGACGTCGGGGAGCAAGGCACCGAGCATGGAAGTCGGACGGCATCCCGCCCTCTCGGCGACGAAATCCGTCAAGGCGGTGGTCGTACTCTTGCCGTGCGTGCCGGAAATGCCGATCCGCCGTGCGTACCCCGTCATATACGCGCCGAGAAATTCCGCACGGCTGACGGCGGGGATACCGCGCTTTTCGGCGGCTTCAAGTTCGGGGTTTTCTTCCGTGACCGCTGAGGTGTAGATCACGAGCGAGGTATCGGGCAAGAGATTTTCCGCACGGTGCCCCTCGACCGCATCCAAGCCGAGGGCGCGCAGTTCCGCCACCGCCTCCGCCGAGGAATCCGAGCCGCGCACGGCGTACCCCTCTCTTTGCAGAAGCATTGCCATTCCCCGCAACATACTCCCGCCGATGCCGACGATATGTATTCTCCCGTGCCCGGAAAGTATGCGGAAAATCCCGTAAGGGTATCGTTCCAATTTGTCTGTCATATGCGTTCCTCCTTTGTTTTTTGCCTTTTTCGGCAAAGAGTTGCGAGAAAAACCAACAAAAAGCGCAGATTTATCATAGTTTTATGATGATTTTGAATAAAATTGAGGAAATATCTTTATAATGACAATGGAGCCACGGACAACCGAGTTATCCAATGAAGAAAGGAATCATTCATGAAAATCACAGACATCAAAATCCGCAAATTCTTTAACGACGGTCCCATGAAAGCCATCGTATCCGTAACTTTTGACGATTGTCTTGCCGTACACGACATTAAGGTCATTTACGCAAGAGAGCGCTTCTTCATCGTGATGCCGTCCCGCAAAAATCCCGACGGAACTTACCGTGACATTATCCATCCCATTCACTCCGACTTCCGTACGGAACTTGAAACCGCTGTCATCGACGCATATCACGTTCAACTCCTTGCACATAGCGAAGATGAAGCCGAAGCGCAAACCGCAATCGAATAATCCATCATCCGCACATAAGACTGCTCTGCCCTCACCGGCAGAGCTTTTTTTATCGGAAGGAGAAAAATGAAGATCGCTTACCTGACGGACGGCATGGGGATCGGCGGAGCGGAAACGCACGTCATGACTTTGCTTTTCGCACTGCGTGACGCCGGAGAGGAGCCGTTTCTGATCTCGGACGGCGGGGTCCTCGCGGAGCGCATCGAAAACGCGGGATTCCGCACGTACCGTCTTCCTTTGCGAAAACGGACGGTCGGCGCGTTTCTCTGCTGCCGGCGCGAACTTCGGAAGATTCTGTCCCGCGAAGCACCCGACGTTCTTCACGCGCACACGCGCTACACGGCGTTTCTGTGCCGGAACACGGGGTTCCCGCTCTGCGTGACCTACCACCTGGATTTCACGCTTCGTTTTTTCCAAAGACCGTTCGCCGTACTCGGAGATGCTACGCTCGCCGTCGGCGAAGATATCAGAGAAGGCACGGCGCGGAAATTCCGTACGGAGAAAGAAAATATCGCCATTTGCGTGAACGGGATCGACGGAAACGTATTCGGCGCCTCGCCGCCGAACTTCAATCGTATAGTATGTATCAGCCGTTTCGACCGTGACAGATCCGAAGCGGCAAAGGCACTCTGCCGGATCTTCCCGCGCTTGAAAAGAAAATTTCCCGACCTGCGCTTGATCCTCGCGGGGGACGGCGACGATCGCGAAGTACTGCTTGAGGAGATCTCACGCGCGGAACGCGCCGTCAGTGCGGGGAGTATCCGCTATCTCGGTGCCGTCGCGCATCCGGAGGAGATCTTGCGTGAAGGCGGGGTGTTCGTCGGTGTGAGCCGCGCGGCGTTGGAAGCCGCTTCGGCGGGACTTCCGGTCGTTCTCGCGGGAAACGAGGGATTTGGCGGTTGGCTGACGTCGGAGAACTTCAGTCATGCCGCGCAGACGAATTTCTGTGCGAGAGAGGACGAGCCGCTCACCGATGCGCACTTGGAGGAAACCCTATCGCATTTGCTCTCCCGCACGGACGCGGCGACGGAGGAAGCGAAGACGATCCGCGGGATCCTTGCGCGTGACTACTCCCCCGCCGTTATGGCGAGGGCGGCAAGGGATGCCTGTTTGCGCGCCGTGCGGAAGCGGAATACCGCCTTTGTCCTCGGCTATTTCGGCTTCGGAAACTTCGGCGACGAGTTGACGCGGACGGCGATCGAAACCCTGTCTGATGGCTTCTCCGTTTCGCCGAGGTTCTTCGGCAAGGGGCGGGAGGTTGCGGGGGAAAAAGTGAAACCGATGCGGCTTCCGGCGATGCGGCGGGCGCTTTTCTCCTCGCGCGTTTTCGTGCTGGGCGGCGGCACTCTCTTTCAGGACGGAACGAGCCGACGGTCGTTTCTGTTCTATTGCGCGTTTCTTCACGCGGCGCTTCGGCGCGGGATACCGACCGTGTTTCTGTGCGGCGGGATCGGCAAATTGCGCAGGAAGTGGGAAAAACGGCTTTTGGGACGGCTCCTCTCCCGGTGCGACAGACTGTACTTCCGCACGGCGGGGGATCTTCTCTACGCGAAGAACGAACTCGGCGTTGCCGCGGAAGAGTCGGCGGTGATCGGAGATCTGTGCTTTTCCCTGCCGGAGATACCGCGGACGGTCGGAAGCCGGATCGTCTATCTGCCCAAAGCCGGCGGAGAATGGCAGTTGCCCGAACCGCCGGACCGTGTTCTGTGTCTGTTTCCCGAAGAGGACGGGCAGAGGGAAAACGCCCCGCGGACGCTCGGCGAATTTGCGCAAAGCACGACGGGTGCCGGTCTGATCGTGACGGAACGGTTACACGGTGCAATCGCGGCACTGCTGACGGGATGCCCGACGGCGGTGGATTGCCGAAGCGAAAAGACGGCATATTTCTGTGACGGAATCGGGCGGCTCTGCCGTGATCTCGGCATCCTCTGCCCCGTGTTTCCCTACCGCGCCCAAGCGGAACTCGCGGGGCTGATCCAAAAGATAAAAAAAGGAACCTGCCCCGATTTCGGGGCAAGTTCCCATTATGTTTGCGAAAACATGAAAAGCCGTTTTACGGTATTTCGTGATCCGCGGATATTCAGTTTTTCTTGGAGAGTTTCGCCAAAGCATCGGCGGAGGACTTAAGTTCCTTCTGAACGGCTTTGAAATTCTCGGCGATCTCGCTTTGCGCTTCGGAAACGGCTTTTGCCTTCTCGGTGATCGCTTTCTGATCGCGGACAACGGCTTTGATGGCAGTGAGAGATTCTTTCTGCGCTCCGCCGATCTCGGTCATGATTTCGGTGATCTCGTTCTGAGTATCAATGTTCATCGCACTGTTCTTCATGACTTCGGTCTGCTTGGAGATGAGATCTTTCTGATCGTCAACGACTTTCTTCATCGCGTCGCCGATGGTGTTCTGAGAATCCATGATGATCCGAACCTGCTCGGAAATGACGTTCTGTGCATCGACGGTGAGTGCCTGCTGCTCGGCAACGGCTCTCTGACGCTCAACGATCAAAGTCTGCTGCTCCGCAAGAGCGATCTGATCGGTGGAAACGACTTTCTGATTGACCTGAACGCCCTGCTGTTCGCGAAGAGTGTAACGCTGAACGTCGTTGGTCTGTTTTTGCTGTTCGGTGATCTCTTTCTGCTTCTCGGACACTTCCGCGATGCCTGCGGTGATATTGAGAAGTTCGTCGTTGAGAGTTTTGAGGTTCTCAAGAATTCCGGAGAGTTTGCCCATCAGGAACTTTTCGTTCTCGGCGATCTGCTCTGCGAGTTTCGCGGTGGCTTCTGCGGCGGCGTTCGCGGCGGAGAGGTCAACGTTCACAGGAGCGGCAGGGGTTGCGGCGGGTGCGGGTGCGTAAGTAGGGTAAGCGGGCGCATAGGACATGGCATTCATCTGTGCCTGACGGGCAACGGCGTTCGCATATTCCTCGGCACGCGCCTTGATCTCGGCTTCCGCGTTCTTGCGGGTGAGTTCGTCGATCTTTTCTTCAAGAGCGGCGATCTTTTTCTCGTAGCCGTCTGCGGGGGCTTCTTCATTGGGCTGTTTTTCCTCGACGGGTGCTTTCTCGGCGGGAACTGCCTCTGCGGGGGCTTCTTCGGCGACCGGTGCTTCCTCAGTGATCGCTTCTTCCGGCACTTCGTTGCATTCGATCGGATCGGCGGTTACGCCTTCCTCAACGGCAGGTTCTTCTTCGAGAACGTCCTCCACAGGCACGTCAACGGTGGGAAGCGGAATCTTCGCCTCGGTCTTGCCTTTCATATACTCGACGTCGCCGATCACGTTATCCTTCTTGTTCAGAACTTTGGCAGCGGCGCGTTCGCCCTTCTTTGAACTGCCGACAAGTTCCGCGAGTGCATCACATGCGGCGGTGAAATCCGCGAGAGCATCGTCGATCTTTCCGGAAGCGTCGAGGTAGCGATTTGCGGCATCGCCCATTTCGGCGCGAGCGACTACTGCTTCGTTACCGAGTTTTTCATTTTTGGGTTTCTTCTGTGCTTTTGCCTGTGCTTTATCGTATGCGGCGGTCTTTTTGCCGAAGTCCTTTGCGGCATCCTCGTAATCGTCCAAATAACGAGCCATCGCGTTTTCTGCCGCAGAGATAGCCTGTTCGAGTTCTTTCTTCGTCATTCCCGAATAATTGTTACTTACTTCATTGACAAGCGTTTCATCAAGCATAAAGTACCTCTTTCCCCGTTTCCGGTATGTATATTTTTTTATATTATATCAAATCGCTTTCCCATCGTCAAGACATTTCACGAAGATTTCACGAAAAAAACAAAAGGGACGGAAAATCCGTCCCTTTTGCAAAGTTTTCTTTACACTGTAATAGATCAGTGGCAGATGCACTTTTCGGTGTCTTTGTCGAAAATGTGAATTCTGGAAGCGTCGATGGCAACCTTGATGTTGTCGCCGGCACGCGCCTGAGAACGGGAAGAAACTCTTGCGATGATGTTCTTGCCGTTGGTGGCATCTTCCATACCCTCGAAGCCGAGGTAGAGGTAGATCTCGGCACCCATAAGTTCGGTAACGTCAACGTTAACGTTCATGGTAGTGTCAGCCAAGGTCTGAAGGTACATAGGCTCGTCGTGGATCGCTTCGGGACGGATACCGAAGATAACGTCCTGATCGATGTATTCCTTGAGAGCGGGGTTGTTCGCCTTCTCTGCGGGAAGTTTGATCTCGGTGGTACCGAGAGTTGCGTAAAGATCGTTGTCTTTCTTTACGAGTTTACCGTTGATGAAGTTCATCTGAGGAGTGCCGATGAAGCCTGCAACGAAGAGGTTGCAAGGAAGGTCATAGAGGTTCTGAGGAGTATCTACCTGCTGGATGATACCGTCTCTCATAACTACGATACGGCTCGCCATGGTCATAGCCTCGACCTGGTCGTGCGTTACGTAGATGAAGGTGGTCTGAACGCTCTTATGAAGTTTGGTAAGTTCGGTTCTCATGCTTGCACGAAGTTTTGCGTCCAAGTTGGAAAGCGGTTCGTCAAGAAGGAAGACCTTGGGGTTACGGACGATCGCACGACCGAGCGCAACACGCTGTTTCTGACCGCCGGAAAGAGCCTTGGGGCGTCTTTCAAGCAAGTGGGAGATGTCGAGGATACGAGCGGCCTCTTCAACGCGTCTCTTGATTTCTTCCTTGGGAACTTTGCGGAGTTTCAGACCGAATGCCATGTTATCGAACACGGTCATGTGAGGATACAAAGCGTAGTTCTGGAACACCATCGCGATATCTCTGTCCTTGGGGGCGATATCGTTGACGAATTTGTCGCCGATGTAAAGTTCACCCTCGGAAATTTCCTCCAGACCTGCAATCATACGAAGGGTGGTGGATTTACCGCATCCGGAAGGACCGACGAAGATAAGGAATTCCTTATCCTTGATTTCAAGGTTGAAATCGGAAACGGCAGTAACGCCGCCGGGATATTTCTTGTAGATGTGTCTTAAAGAAAGACCTGCCATAAGTGTAATCTCCTGTGAATAATTTTGATGGTACTATTATACCATAGATCTTCCCGTTTGCCAATCGGCACTTTCACAGAATTTTCTGCGGATTTTTGTGCATATTGCTCAAAGCGGGCAAAGCGTTTTCGTTCAAGTCCAACAACCCCGATTTCACGGTCGAGAACGTCGTTGTCCGTAACTGCA
>JAKSPH010000053.1 GCA_024404975.1 Clostridia bacterium
GGCAGAGGATCGCCGCAGATCCCCGTCCGACGGTCGTCTACGGCATGGGAAACGGAGCGGATAAACTCTTTGATAAACTCTCGGAACTCGGCGTTCCCGTCGCCGCCGTCATGGCATCCGACGGATTCGTGCGCGGTCAGTCCTTCCGCGGGTTCACCGTGCGTTCTTTCTACGATATCAGAAATGAATTTTCCGATTTTCAGATCCTCGTGGCGTTTGCCTCCCGCGTTCCCGAAGTGATGGAACTGCTCCACGGGATGTCGGAATCGTACACCCTCCGTATGCCCGATATGCCGGTCGCTGGGGAAGAGTACTTCACCTCGGAATTCTACCGTGCGCATTTCGACGAGATCGTCCGTGCGGGAGAACTTCTTTCCGACGAAGAATCCAAAGCCGTCTATTATTCCGTTCTCGAATATAAACTCACCGGCGAGATCGCCCCTCTGTTCACCCACACCGTGGACAAAAACGGTCTTTACGCCGCATTGCCGTGTGAGAAGTTCCGACGCGTTCTCGACCTCGGCGCGTACAACGGCGATACCTTGAAAGAAGCCGTCGAGTTCTTCCCGAACCTCACCGAAGCGGTCGCCGTAGAACCCGATCCCAAGACGTTCAGACGCCTTTGCAAATACGTCGATTCGCAATCCGCCGTCAAAGTCACGCCCGTGAATGCCGCGGTCTATTCCGGCGAAGGCAATCTGGTCTTTCATTCGAGCGGAAACCGCAATTCCGGTCTTTCAGGCGCGTCCTATCAGCATACCGATGCCGGCGTTCCGACCGTGAGTGTCGATACTCTGTGTCGGGAATTCACCCCCGATTTCATCAAATTCGACGTGGAAGGCGCGGAGAGGGAAGCGCTCCTCGGCGCGGAAACCACCCTTCGCGGGAACAAACCGGCGCTCCTCGTTTCCGTCTACCACCGCTCGGAGGACATATTCGCCTTGGCACTTCTCCTTGCAGAGAGGCATCCGGGTTACTGTTTTGCCCTTCGCCGCATCTCCTGTCTGCCCGCGTGGGAAGCCGACCTTTTGGCGCTCCCTCTTGCAAACGGCGGGGAAATGTGATATACTGTTTTTATCCTATTTAAGGAAGAATGATTATGAACAGTCCCGAACTCCTTTCCCCTGCGGGAAATTTCGAAAAAATGAAAGCCGCCATCCGTTTCGGAGCCGATGCCGTGTATCTCTCCGGACAGATCTTCGGAATGCGCGCCGCCGCGGATAACTTCTCCGTAGACGAATTGCGCGAGGCGGTGGCGTACGCCCACGAGCGCGGTGTGAAAGTTTATCTGACCGTCAACACCATGCCGAGAGAAAACGAATATCCCTTGCTTGAAAAGTATTTCCGTGATCTGACTGACATTCCGACCGATGCCTATATCATTGCGGACATCGGCGTTCTGACCTTACTGAAAAAGGTCGATCCGAAACGCACCATCCATATTTCGACACAAGCCAATGCCGTCAGTTCCGCCGCCTGCCTTGCGTGGGCGGCCCTCGGTGCTTCGCGCATCGTCCTTGCACGTGAACTGACGCTGGACGAGATCCGCGCGATCCGTGCGGCGCTCCCCGAAAATATCGAACTTGAAGCATTCGTCCACGGTTCCATGTGCATTTCGTACAGCGGAAGATGCCTTCTGTCCGGCGAGATCGTCGGCAGAGATGCCAACCGCGGTATGTGTGCGCAGCCCTGCCGTTGGAATTACCGCATCCGCCGCGCCGAAATCGTGGAGGAAAAGCGTCCGGATGCCCCCATTCCGCTGGAAGAGCAGGACGGCGAAACCTTCATAATGGCGAGCCGCGATACCAACACCATCGAGCATATCCCCGAACTGTGCGAAGCCGGAATCTCTTCCTTCAAAATCGAGGGAAGAATGAAATCCGCGTACTATACGGCGGTCGTCACGAATACTTATAGAATGGCGCTGGATTCCTACACGTCGGGAAACTACAGTTACGATCCGAAGTGGTATGACGAACTGTGTTCCGTCAGCCACCGCGAGTATGCGACCGGCTACTATTTCGGCGATTCTCACCTTGACGCGAACACCGTAAAGGATAACGGCTATATCAAGGATAAAGCCTACCTTGCCGCCGTCGTCGCCTACGACGCGCAAACCGGCATCGCAACACTCACCCAAAGAAACAAAATGACCGTCGGCGATGCGATCGAACTCGTCACGCCGGGCAAGTGCGGAATTGCCATGACGGCAGACGCTCTGTTCGACGAAGCGGGAACACCCATCGAATCGACACCGCATCCGTATATGATCTTCCGTATGAAAACCGAAGTTCCGATGCACGAGGGGGATATCATCCGCGCCAAATAAGATTCGAAAGGATTGTATTATGGCAAAAGATCTCCTTTACGCGCTTCTCATCGGCATTACGGAGGGTGTGACCGAATGGCTCCCCGTCAGCTCGACGGGACACATGATCCTCTTTGACGCTCTGTTTTCAAACGGGTTTTCCGCGGAATTCCGGGAATTGTTCCTCGTCGTCATCCAACTCGGCGCCGCCCTTGCGATTCCCGTACTGTATTTTGACAAACTGAATCCCTTTTCAAAAACGAAACCGCCGATCGTGAGAAAGGCGGTTTTCACACTGTGGGGCAAAGTGCTTCTCGCCGTGCTTCCGGCGGCTGTCGCGGGCGTGTTTCTCGATGAATACATCGAATCCAGATGGATGAATCCGCGCACGGTCGCCGCGGCGCTGATTTTTTACGGCATCCTGTTCATCGTTGTCGAACGGAGAAAAAACAGAAATTCCGGCATAGAAACCGCGGATAAGATTCCCTCGGAAACCGCCCTCGGCATCGGACTTTTTCAGACGCTTTCACTCGTTCCGGGAACCTCGCGTTCCGGCGCGACCATCCTCGGCGGAATGTTGCTCGGCGTGTCAAGAACGGCGAGCGCGGAATTTTCCTTTTTCCTCGCATTTCCCGTGATGGCGGGCGCCTCGCTTCTCAAAACGGCAAAATTCGTCCTCGCCGGCACGTCTTTCACCCCCTCCGAACTTCTCACCCTCACGGTCGGAACTGTGACCGCATTTCTCGTATCTCTCGCCGCCGTCCGCTTCCTCGTTGATTTCGTCAAACGCCATTCGTTCACGGCTTTCGGTGTCTACCGCATCCTCCTCGGCATCGCGGTTCTGTTCATTCTGTGACGTTCAACATAAAAAACACCGGCAAGTGTGCCGGTGTTTTTTCGTATGAATCATTCGTTGACCTTCGCCCAGTCGATCGGTGCTTCCTTGTTCGCGGCGAGAAATTCGTTCGCCTTGACAAAGTGACCGCAACCGAAGAATCCGCGGTATGCCGAGAGCGGGGAAGGATGGGCGCATTCGAGGATCAGATGCCGTTTGTTCGTGATGAGCAGTTTCTTGCTCCGCGCGTTGGAACCCCAGAGGATGAACACGACGGGCGTTTCCTTCTCGTTCATCAGAGAAATGATCCTGTCAGTCAATGTTTCCCAACCGTGTCCCGTGTGGCTTCCCGCAAGACCTTCTCTGACCGTGAGCGTCGTGTTGAGGAGAAGTACGCCCTGCTTTGCCCATCCGGTAAGTTCACCGCATTCCGGTGTGGGAACGCCGAGTTCGGTATTAAGTTCTTTGAAGATGTTGACAAGGGAAGGAGGAAAGTCCACACCGCGGCGGACGGAGAAGCAAAGACCGTGTGCCTGACCCGGTTCGTGGTAGGGATCCTGACCGAGAAGAACAACGCGTGTGTTCTCGTAACTCGTGCATTTCAGCGCGTTGAAAATGTCGTTCATCGGCGGATAGACGCGGGCGTGAGAGTATTCGGATTTCAAAAATTCACGCAGGGAAAGGTAGTACTGTTTTTGAAATTCTCCCGCGAGTTTTTCATCCCAATCGTTTCCGATATGTACCATTTTGCAAACCTTTCTTGTCAAAATATGACTTTTTTCTTTATTTCCAATGATATTTTACCAAACAAACAAAAAAAAAACAAGGGGGAAAAACGATTTTTCCCCCAATTGATTTTATTCAAAAACCGTGCCGATCCGCTTCTCACAATCGACGGGCGAATACTGCCACGAATCCATGTGGAACGTTGAGGACGTGTCAACGAAATAGGACAGTTTTTCGGGCGGCGGAACGTCGTCCGTCGCATCGATCAGAATGCGTTTCACCTTCATTTTTTCGGGGATCAGCGACTTGATGTATACCGCCGCGCTTTGTCCGGGCCTGACGTTTTCTTTGAATTCCGCAAGACCGGAGAGATTGGGCAGAAGTTCCACAAAAATGCCGTAGGGTTCTACGCTCCGCACGGTCCCGCGCACCGTTTGCCCCTCTTCGAACCGCGCAGCGTTCTCCTCCCACGTTCCGAGCAGTTCGCGGAGAGATATGTAGATCCTTCCTCGCTCGTCTATGCTTCTGACAACGGTAAAGAGATTGTCGCCGACCGACAGCCGCGCCGACGGATGGTGGATCCTCGAAACTGAAATGCAGTCGATCGGAAGGAGCGAGATCACCCCGCACCCGATGTCCGCGAACGCGCCGAAGTTCTCAAGATGCGTGATCCGCGCCGGAATGACGTCACCGGGCAGAAGTCCCGCGACGTAACTCTCCATGCACTCGCGCTGAGCCTCCCGTCGGGATAAATGCACGGTCGTCTTTCCGCCCTCTTTCCGGAAACCGATCACCTTGAAGCAAACCGGCTTTCCGACGCGCGTGAGGATCGCGATGTCCTTGACACTCTCATCCTCCGGGCAGAATTGGACTTCATCCCTCGCCATTACACCGTGCAGATTCGGTCCGAGCGATACGTGGAGATTGAAACCCGCATCCGCGAGTACGGCGGGTGCTTCGAGTATCGCACCGGTTTCGAGGGCACGTTCCAACCCTTCGAGCGAACTGATCGCCTCTCTGTTTTCCGCCGTGAGAACGGCAGTCCCTTCCGGTCTGTAATGATTCATAAGTATCCCCCTTCTTGATATCCTTGTTTTTCGTTAGTCAAAGATATGAGGCGGAGCGGGGGAATATGACAGAGAATTATCCCTTATCGGTGCTCCGCTCGGAATTCAAACCGAAGGACACGCCGATGGCGGCATCCACGGAGGACATCACGGAGTCGTCGAGATGCCCCATTTTCTCTTTGAGCCGTTGCTTGTCGATCGTGCGGATCTGTTCGAGCAGGATCACGCTGTCCCGCGAAAGTCCGGAATCGAAACTCGGCACGTCGATGTGTGTCGGTAGTTTGGTTTTTCCGAGACGGGACGTGATCGCCGCCGCGATCACCGTGGGAGAATACCGGTTTCCGACGTCGTTCTGAACGATCAGTACCGGACGTAAACCGCCTTGTTCGCTTCCCACGACGGGCGAGAGATCCGCATAATAAATATCACCGCGTTTTATGTTCATTTGCCTTCCATCCTTTTCTTTGTTCCGATCAAATCATACCCAAAATCACGGGGTTTAGTCAGAGAACGGGAAATTTCCCGCCGTTTTCAGTATATGACGGAAAAAGAAAAAGCGAAAATGAAAAGGACGCCGGAAATTTGACTTCCGACGTCCGGGAAAGCGGTCTTACGCTTCGGTTGCTCTTTCATGCACAGGACTGTCAAAGAGAAGTCCGAGGCACCAAAGACCGGAGAGAGCGACCAGAGTATAAACGATCCGCGTCATCACGGAACCTGCGCCGAAGATCCATGCCACGAGATCAAAGGTAAACAGACCGACGAGCCCCCAGTTGAGCGCGCCGATAATGATGAGCGCCAGAGCGATCTTATTCATCACCGTCATCTGAAAACATCCTTTCTTTTCACAGTTTTCGGGTTGTCCCCGCTTCCTCTATTTTACCCGACTTGCCGTTGATTATGTATGGAATTACGAATCAAATTCCGGTGCGGACAGTCCGAACCCCTCTTTCAGTTTCTCAAGGGCGCGTTTTTCTATGCGGGAAACGTAAGAACGCGAAATTCCGAGATGCTTTGCGACTTCGCGCTGCGTCCTCGGCGCGTAACCTTCCAGACCGTAGCGGAGAACGATGATCTGCTTTTCCCGCCGATCGAGGACGCGTCCGACGAGCTCGCGGATGCGGTCGGTATAGATCTTCTTTTCGATGTCGTCCGAAACCGTGTCCTCCACGCCGATGATATCGAGATAGGTCAGGGGATTGCCGTCGCGGTCAACGTCGATCGTTTCGTTGATCGAAACCTCGGCACCGTACTTTTTCTGCGCACGGAAAAACATCAGAATTTCATTCTGAACGCACTTCGCGCCGTAGGTCGCAAACCTCGTGCCTTTCTCCACGGCAAAGGTGTCGACCGCCTTGATCAGACCGAGCGAGCCGATCGAGAGCAGGTCGTCGGGATACTGATACGAACCGTAATACTTGCGGATGATGTGCGACACCAACCGCAGATTGTGTTCAATGAGTGTGTTCCGCGCGGAAATATCTCCGGCACGGTATTTTGCGAACAGTTGCGCCTCTTCCGCGGCGGAGAGCGGCGGCGGGAAACTCTGTCCCCCTCCGACGCCGAGAATGATGGACAAAAACCTTAAAATCACCGATGAAAAATGCATAAGCCCCCCAAATCGTAAAGATACTGTACTTTATGACCGAGGGATTGTCTATCTTTCCTCAAAAAAGCAGATTTTCGTTCAGAACGTACCCGCTCTCGCGGAAAACGGCGAGCGGACAGGAAAAACTCTCCCCGAACAGAGCGTTCACCGTATGAAGGTGAGAGCGGAGCGCGGAGATCTCCGGAAACTTCTCCGGCAGAAAACAGTATTCCGTCAGAAGAGAGGGAGAGATCGGCACAGGGTAGGTGAGGATCAGCGTCCGCACGATTCGCGTCTGCGTTTTCGTCAATCGGAAATCGGTGTCGGCGTAGCGGAGTTTCTGTACTTCGTCGAGCGAAAACGCCCCGACACGAAACGAAAACGAAGCGATCAGCATTTCCGCGGGCATCGCAAACGGCGGTTTGTCGGAAACCGTCAGTACGGGAAGCGCGGAGAAGTCCTCTCTGTCCGCAATCCGGGAAGGGATCCCCGAAAAATGCAGGAACCGCAGATAACATTCGGCGCGCAACCGATTCTGAAAGCAAAGATTCATAATGATCTCCTTGAAACGGACTCTTGACAGTCTTTTTTCTCTATGTTATAATGGGAGCAATAAGAAACAGGATGGTTTGTCCGATGAAAACCGTATTGATTACCGGCGGTTCGCGCGGGATCGGCAGAGAGTGCGTAAAACTGTTCGCCGAGCGCGGTTATGCCGTTGCATTTACCTATAAAAACAGTGAGGATAAGGCAGTCGCTCTCGCGAAAGAAGCCGGAGCCCTCGCCCTCAGAGCCGACAGCCTGTCCGAAGAAGAGATCCGTTCCGCGGTCAGAACGGCATTGACAGAACTCGGACATATCGACGTTCTCGTCAATAGCGCCGCCGTGGCGGGATTCTCGCTTCTGACGGATCTCTCGCTCGAACAGTGGAATTCCACGATCGGCGTATCCCTCACCGGCTCGTTCCTCTATTGCCGTGAAGTTTTGCCGGGGATGATCTCAAGAGGGTGCGGCAGGATCGTCAATATCTCCTCCATGTGGGGAGAAGTCGGTGCCTCCTGCGAAGTCCACTATTCCGCCGCCAAAGCGGGATTGATCGGATTTACCAAAGCCCTCGCCAAGGAAGTCGGACCTTCCGGCATCACCGTGAACGCCATTGCCCCCGGTGTCATTGATACCGAGATGAACCGCGCACTCACCGAGGAGGACAAAGCCGCCTTGATTGAGGAAACCCCGCTCGGCAGGATCGGCACCCCTCGCGAGATCGCGGAAAACGTGTATTATCTGACGACCGATGCCGCCTCCTTCATCACAGGGCAGGTTCTCGGTGTCAACGGCGGTTTTGTGATCTGAAGCGAAAGAAAAAACGCGCCGTTTTTGAAAAAGGTCTTGCATTTTTCAGAAATATCTGTTATAATAATTAAGCCGTTTCAAACGGAGAGTATTCCGTGTGTCGGACGGAGTCATACCAGCCGGGGTAGTAGCGGGGCCTTGTACCTGAAATCCGCTATAGCAGGGGTTCATTCCCGCCTCAAGGGCTGTATTTGTGCAGACTGCATCGGTTTTTTCTGTGATGAAGGATGGGTCTCACGCAATTTCGCGCTGCGAATCATGTCAGGTGGGGAACCAAGCAGCATTAAGCAGAGAGCGGAGTGTGCCGTGAGGACGCCTGTCCGGAGCAGAAGGGTCGGTTACCGTGCATAGATATTTGTTCGAAGGGTGGGTGTATGGCTCTATCCGACACACGGAATCTATATGATTTTACGCGCGTATGCGGGTTTGTGTACCGCTTATGCGTGTTTTTTTACAGGAGGGGAATATGGGAGAATACCGTGCGCTTTACCGCAAATGGCGTCCTTTTGATTTCGATGACGTGTCGGGACAAAAAGGCGTTACCGACGTTTTGAAATACGAAGTCGCGAACGGCAAGATTTCCCACGCCTATCTTTTCTGCG
>JAKSPH010000054.1 GCA_024404975.1 Clostridia bacterium
GTGCGCGGCGTGTTTGTCGATCACAAGAAGCTCGTTTTCGAGTTCGACCATCACGTAGGTGTCGAACGCCTCACCAACAAATTTATTTGAAGGTAACGCGGGTACTTCTTCCGCGATCGGTTTCGGTACCTCTGTCGGCTTTTGTTCAACTGCCGCCTTCGTTTCATATCTGATACTCTCGGCAGGTTCTGCTTTGCGATAGTTTTTGAGAACGTCGAGAGAGTCTTTCGGTGTCATGGTCGCGGATGTTTCGCGCGGCTTTGACCACGTTGTCCCTTCCGATTTCGCAGCCGAACCGAATCCGGAGCTGAAAGATATGCCCCTCGGCGTGTCCGGACGGGTGCTTCCGCGGTCGGAGAACTTGGATTCGTACAGATCTTTCGCGGTCATACCTTTTTCAAACGCCTTTGCGATAGTGTCGCGGGACATACCGATCTGCTGACCTTTTGTGTCCTCTCCAATAGGAACGAACGCGTTTACGTAATTTGACGGCTTTCCGTCCTTGCCTACAGAGAGTTCCGGACGGTATTCCGCACTTGTGAGTGCGCTGCGCACGGTATAATATACGGCTTCAAACACCGAACGTTCATCGGAAAATTTCACTTCGAGTTTGGACGGATGGACGTTGACGTCAACCTGCGAATATGAAAGATCGATATTCAACACACACG
Organism: Clostridia bacterium; assembly: GCA_024404975.1. Classification (GTDB taxonomy): domain Bacteria; phylum Bacillota; class Clostridia; order Oscillospirales; family CAG-272; genus UBA1740. Next base: position 672 of record JAKSPH010000054.1, read on the forward strand.
CGGGAAACATCTCCGGCGCGATGTAGGAAGTAAACGCCTTTTCTACGGCGGCTCCGGCGGTCAGACTCTTGACAAAACGTCCGTTGATGAAGAAATTCTCAAGATTGCGGTTTTTGCGGACGTTATCGGATCTGCCGATATAGCCGTGAACGTGGATCTTTCCGGCTTCGCCGTCAACGGGAATAACTTTTCCCGCGAAATCCCGTCCGAGAACGGCATAGATCGCATTGATCAGTTTTCCGTCGCCGGGGGTTCTGAATTTCTCCTCGCCGTCAACCAACAAACGAAGCGAGATATCAGGGCGTGACAGAGCCACTTTCTCGACCATTGCGGAAACGTTCATCGCTTCCGTCGAATCTTTTTTCAGAAATTTCCGTCTTGCGGGTACGTTGTAGAACAGATCTTCGACAAGCACGGTAGTTCCGATCGCGCAGGAAACTTCGGTGACGTCGGTCACGGTTCCCGCTTCGCTCGTCAGCATATTTCCATACTCGTTTTCGGGTGTTCTCGAAATGATGGTTACCTTGGAAACAGACGAGATCGCCGCGAGTGCTTCTCCGCGGAAGCCAAGCGTCAAAATGCCAGCAAGATCCTCTTTATCCTTGATCTTGCTTGTCGCGTGGCGTTTCAGTGCCACGGGGAGATCTTCTTTCCCGATACCGCATCCGTTATCCGTCACGCGGATCAGTGAAACACCGCCGTGCTTGATCTCTGCCGTAACGGCAGTCGCACCGGCGTCTATGGAGTTTTCGATCAACTCTTTCAGTACGGAGGCGGGGCGCTCGACCACTTCGCCGGCAGCGATAAGGTTTGCGATCTCAAAACTCAATACCCGGATATTTGCCATACGGATGCTCCTTTTCAGTTTTCTTCAAGTTTGTTTTTCAGTGTGAACAGTACGTTCAGCGCCTCGATCGGCGTGAGAGTGTTCAGATCGGTCGATCGGAGTTTTTCGCAAACTTCGTTCTCTCGGCTTTCGGTCAAAGCGGTAAACAGATCCGCGACGGGTTCCGCCTTGGGTTTGGCAACGGCGACGGGAGCGGTTCCCTCCTCGATCTGTGTCAGAAGGATGCGTGCGCGTTTGATCACGTCATTCGGTACACCCGCGAGTTTCGCTACGTCGATTCCGTAGGAGTCGTCTGTGCCGCCTCTGACGATCTTACGCAAGAAGGTGATGGAATCTCCGCGCCGTTTTGCGGCAATGTTATAGTTGACAACACCGGGGATCTCGTCCTCCATGGCAATAAGTTCGTGATAATGCGTGGCAAAGAGCGTTTTCGCTCCGATTTTTGAAGATGCGGTATATTCCGCTACGGCACGGGCAATCGCCATACCGTCGAAGGTACTCGTTCCTCTTCCGACTTCATCGTAGACAATGAGAGATCGTTTGGATGCGTTTTTCAGAATGTTGGCGACCTCGTTCATTTCGAGCATAAAGGTCGATTGACCGGACGCCAAATCATCGGATGCGCCGACTCTCGTAAACACCTTGTCCACGATACCGACGGTCGCATCCACGGCAGGAACGAAAGAACCGATCTGCGCCATGATGACGATCAGTGCCACTTGCCGCATATAGGTCGATTTACCTGCCATATTGGGACCCGTGATCATCATCAGACGATTGTCTTTGGTATCGAGTTTTGTGTCGTTCGGTACGAAATAAGGATCCGTCACGAAGTGCTCGACAACGGGATGCCGTCCGTCTTTGATGATAAGATCGGTGGAGAGATCCACCAGAGGACAGCAATAATTGTTCTTCCCTGCCACTTCGGCAAAGGAACGGTAAACGTCGATCGCCGCAACGTAGTCCGCACTCTGACGAAGGCGAGAGGACATTTCACACACGGTTTCACGAAGTTTTGTGAATATGTCGAATTCGATGTTGACGATCTTTTCATCTGCGGAGAAGATCGTCGTCTCCATCTCTTTGAGTTCTTGGGTGATATAACGCTCACAGTTGGTGAGTGTCTGTTTTCTTACGTACCGGTCGGGAACGTCGGCGGCGAAGGATTTGGATACTTCAATATAGTAACCGAATACCTTGTTGTAATCCACACGGAGAGTGCGGATGCCGGTCAATTCCTTTTCTCTGTCCTCGATAGACTGCATGATTCCCGCAGCATTCTCTTTGATCTCACGGTAGTAATCGAGATCGGCATCGAATCCTTTGGCGATCATACCGCCTTCTCTTACCGTATAAGGAGGCGTTTCGACAATGGCACGGGAAAGAAGATCGTAAAGATCGTCAAGTGTATCGAGTTTTTCGGCAATTTCCCGCATGGAACCGGAAGAAAAGCCGGAAATCACGGTTTTCAGCGCAGGCAATGCCCCAATGGATTGACAGATCGCGCGCAAATCCTTTGCATTCGCCGTTCCGTACACCGCTTTTGCCGTCAGTCTTTCGATATCGAGCATTCCGGAAAGAATCTCGGAAAGGTCGTCCGCGGCTCTTTGATCATTCAGAATATCTTTGACCGCATCCTGCCGTTTCCCGATCAGAACGGGATTGACAAGCGGCTTGAGAACCCACGAGCGGAGCAAACGTGCGCCCATCGCGGTCTTGGTTTTATCAAGCACCCAAAGTAAACTTCCGCGTTTTTCTTTTTTTCTCATATTTTCGGTAAGTTCAAGGTTCCTGCGTGTGGAAAGATCGATCTCAAGATACTGACCTTCTCCGTACACGTTGAGTTCCTTTACAAAGGTGATCTCACTCTTCTGCGTATCTTTGATATACGCGATGAGAGCGCCGGTCGCCATAATGAGTTCGGGGCTGTCGAGTTTCACGGATTCTTCGCCGAAAACGTCCTTTACGGCGGAAAGCGACCGCTGATAATCGAACATCGTCGGCAAGACGGAAACGAGCGCGTGGCAACGGTCTTTCAAGAACAAAACGGCGTCCGTCGCTTCGCTTTCGGGAATATTCAGCACGGCTTCGGCTGGAAGATACGCACCGATCTCATTCTCGATCCTGCCTTCCGCTTTTTTCACCGGAAGTTCCGTCGCGGAGATCTGTCCTGTCGTCACATCGGCAACAGCCAAACCGCCGTCGTCCTGTCCGTATGCCATGGCAAGAAGGTAGTTGTTCTTCCCTTCGGTGAGGAGTGACGAATCGGTGATCGTACCGGGGGTCACAACGCGGATAATATCGCGTTTGACAAGACCTACGGCTTTTTTCGGATCCTCCATCTGCTCACAAATGGCAACTTTATACCCTTTTTCCACAAGTTTTCCGATATACACGTCGGCTTTGTGGAACGGTACTCCGCACATAGCCGCACGGTTCCCCGCACCGCAATCTCTGCCTGTCAAGGTCAGTTCGAGTTCTCTCGATGCAATGATGGCATCTTCGTAGAAACATTCGTAGAAGTCGCCGAGACGGTACATCAGAATATACCCATCGTATTGATTTTTGATATCGAGATACTGTTGCATCATCGGCGTCACGGTTTGCAGATCCGCGCGTTTTTCGATAACGTCAGCCATGGTGAGTCCCCTCTTTTCTGTCGGAGTTTTGAAGAATTATCAGTGGCAACCGCCGCAGGTGGAACAGTCGTGCGTGCAATGATCGGGACGCTGACCGGTGATGCAGAAACTGATCTCATCGTTGACGGAAGTCATAAGATCGTTCATTGCCTTCTGCGCGTTGGCAAAATCAACGCAAACGGGATCTTTCGTGATCTCGGCGCCGAGTTCTTCCAGACGGGATTTCATTTTGTCAACGACAGTCTGGTCGAGGTCGTCGCCCTTTTCGAATTCGTCGGCGAGAAGCTTTCTGTCTGCTTCGTACTCAGCAAGTTTTGCCTGAAGTGCGGAGTTGGTTTCATACGCCGCTTTTGCGGCTTCGAGATCTGCGATCTCTTTACTTTCGGCAATGGCTTCACCGAGGTTGTGTGCGAGTTCAATGATTTTTGTCATGGTTTTATTCCTTTATCTCAATCTTTTTTATTTCAAACTTTGATTTTTCCGAATAGCGCAAACGGTGTCGTGCGCGTTACGGTAACGAATACAAACGTATTCAAAAGATCTTCCGTCCCCTCAAAGGAGATCGGCAGACCGGAAGGCAGTTTTCCGCGGCAAGTTTTGTTCTCGCCATCGAATGAATCCACAAGAACGCGATAGTCCCTTCCGAGCGTCAATCCGGCTTTCTCTTCGGCAATCGTGCGGGAAAGCGCCAGCAGTCTGTCCATTCTTTCCGCGGAGATCTCATGCGGGATCTGATTTTCCATCTTCGCCGCAACGGTTCCCGTTCTCGTTGAATAGATGAACGGATACATATTGTCGTACTTCACTCTCGCGACGATATCCATCGTGTCGAGGAAATCTTCTTCCGTTTCGCCGGGGAATCCGACGATAATGTCCGTTGTCACGGCAATGTCGGGGATCGCGGCACGGAGTTTTTCGACAAGAGTAAGGTATGCTTCCCTTGTGTAAGTACGGTTCATCGCTTTGAGTATGCGGTCAGAGCCGGATTGCAAAGGCAAATGAAATACGGGAGCGATCTTTCCCCGGTGCTTCGCCATCACGGCGATAAGTTCGTCCGAAAGGTCCTTCGGATGGCTTGTCATGAATTTTAGGACGAAATCGCCCGCGGTGCCGGCGGCTTTGTCCGTCAGTTGCGGGAACGTCATATCGGCGTGATAAGAATTGACGTTCTGACCGAGCAAAGTGATCTCTTTGCCACCGTTTTCGATCGCGGAGCGGATCTCCGCCAAAACGTCGGCACTGTTTCTCGAACGTTCTCTGCCCCGCACATATGGCACAATGCAATAGGAACAGAAGTTGTTGCATCCGTACATAACGGAAACGAATGGTCTGACCGGATCTTTTCTGTCCTGCGGAATTCCCTCGCAGACGGATCCGTCGTCTTCTCCGTAAACGAAGGAACGTTTCTTCTTTTGCAGAGTTTCCAAGACTTTGGACGGGAACTGATCAAGTGCCGAGGGTTCCAGAGTGAAACTCACGTACGGGAAGGAAGTTTTTATGCTTTCGACGGTATTCTTCTCTGCCGCCATACATCCGAGGAGGGCGTAAACGGTCTCCTCTTTTCCCCGCCTCGAGGCATGGGCAACGCCGAGGAGCGAGAGTGCCTTTTCTTCCGCACGGGCGCGGATCGCACAGGTGTTGAATACGATAAGATCGGCATCGGCGTCGTTCTCTGCGGGAAGGTATCCCATAGCAAGGCACAATCCGGCGATCTTCTCGCCGTCCGCTTCGTTCTGCTGACAGCCGAAAGTCGTGATACGGTATTTTTTGTTTTGCCCGTCGATCGCGGAGCGAACCGCGGAAATATCCGCTTCTCTGTCAAAATGCCGAATCGCTTTTTCCATAGCATACCCTTTCTATATTTATCACAATATTATAGCATAGATTTATATTAAAGTCAATATGAGCGTAAAAAGAAGCCGGGGCAAATCGCTTTGCCCCGGTCATTGATTATTTCAGATCCACCATGGATTCATCCCACATAGCGGGTGCTTCGTAACCGAGAAGGTTTACGGTCGTTGCGGCGACGTCGGAAAGACCGAAGTCTTTTCTGTCCGTCTTGACTGTGTACTTATCAGCGGAGAAAATATCGTAGAAGATGAAAGGTACGGGATTGAGCGTATGACTCGTCTTTGCCTTGAAGGATCCGTCCTTATTCACTTTGGGAAGTCCGGTCTTTTTGTCGATCTCGTACATCTCGTCTGCGTTTCCGTGGTCTGCCGTGATGAGAGCCACGCCGTGAAGTTTGTCTACCACTTTCAGAATACGCGCAAGTTGGAGATCCAGTGCTTCCATGGAACATTCGGTCGCAAGGAAGGAGCCGGTGTGACCGACCATATCGCCATTCGGGAAGTTGACACGAAGATACTTGAATTTGCCGGATTCGAGGCACTCAATGAGTTTGTCGGTGATTTCGGCACACTTCATCCAGGGACGCTGTTCGAAAGGAACGACATCGGAAGGAACTTCGATGAACGTTTCGAGTTCTTCGGAAAATTTACCGGATTTATTGCCGTTCCAGAAGTAGGTGACGTGACCGTATTTCTGTGTTTCGGAAATGGCAAGAGAAGGAATGCCGGTGTTGACGAGATATTCACTCATCGTATTGGTGATTTCGGGAGGATTTACAAGGTAGCGGGACGGAATGTGAAGGTCGCCGTCGTATTCAAGCATACCCGCGTAAACGACTTTGGGAACTCTCTTTCTGTCGAAGTACGCGAAGTCTTTTCCGCCTTCGAATGCCTTGGAAATCTCAATGGAACGGTCACCGCGGAAGTTGTAGAAGATAACGCTGTCGCCATCCTCCACAGTGCCGACGGGTTTGCCGTCTTTCGCGATGACGAAGGGAGGAAGATCCTGGTCGATGACTTTGAGTTCGGCGCGGTAAGTGTTTACGGCATCGGCGGCAGAAGCGAACTGTCTGCCTTCCCCAAGCACGTGAGTCTGCCAACCGAGGTCGACCATTGCCCAGTTTGCTTCGTATCTGTCCATAGTGATCTTCATACGTCCGCCGCCGGAAGCAATGCAGATGTCGAAGTCAGGAGAACGAAGACCGTTCAGATATTCTTCAAAAGGCAAAATATAATCAAGAGCAGAAGTTTCTCCTACGTCACGACCGTCAAGAAGCGTATGGATTCTTACCTTCTTGACACCGTCGCGTTTTGCACCTTCGATGAGCGCTTTGAGGTGGTCGATGTGAGAGTGAACGTTTCCGTCGGAGAACAAGCCGATGAAGTGGAGAGTGCCGTTCGAAGCCTTAACGCCGTCGGTCAATGTTTTCCACGTTTCAGTAGCGAAGATCTTTCCGGTTTCAATGGAGAGAGAAACAAGTTTTGCGCCCTGCGCGAATACCTGTCCGGATCCGAGTGCGTTGTGTCCGACCTCAGAGTTTCCCATATCGTCGTCGGAAGGAAGTCCGACGGCGGTTCCGTGTGCTTTGATCGCCAAGGTGGGATACTTGGACATCAGCATATCAAGGGTGGGGGTATGTGCCGCCTTCACTGCGTTGGCACCGTTATCGGGAGCAATTCCGACACCGTCCATCACGATGGTGAGGACCGGTCCCTGTACACCGTCAAATACTTTCGATTTTGTAAGTTTTGCCATACTGTTATGACCTTTCTTTTATATGAAAATATTAAATATCTGCGTCTTTGATGTACTGTGCGCCGTAGTCGGTAATGAACTGTTTTCTCTCGCTCAAAGCATCACCGAGAAGTACGTCGAACATCTTTGCCGTTGCTTCCGCATCGGCGGGGCTGACTGCGACAAGACGTCTTGTCTGCGGACACATCGTAGTTCTCCACATCATTTCCGGCTCGTTTTCACCAAGACCTTTCGAACGCTGGAGAACGTATTTTTTATTGCCGAGTTTCTTTAAGATCTCGACCTTTTCGGGTTCGTTATAGGCGAAGTATGTTTCGTTTCCCGCCGTGATCTCGAACAACGGTGATTCCGCGATGAAGATCTTTTCCTGCTCGATCAGCGTGGGAAGCAGACGGTAGAACATGGTCAGAAGAAGTGTGCGAATCTGGAAACCGTCCTCATCGGCATCGGTGCAGATGATGATCTTGTTCCATTTCAAAAGCGAAAGATCAAAGGTGGCAAGATCGCCGGGCTTCTTTCCTTTCACTTCGACACCGCAACCGATGACTTTGAGCAGATCCACGATGATCTCCGAGGAGAAAATCTTATCGTAGGACGATTTCATACAGTTGAGCGCCCCACCTCTGACGGCCATGATCGCCTGGAACTCAGGATTTATGCAGAA
>JAKSPH010000055.1 GCA_024404975.1 Clostridia bacterium
AATAAAGTACTTCGATGACCATTCCACCCGTCCCGAAAACAGCATGGGCTCCGACGAGGATTGGGAGGCAGCAACGAACGGTCTGAAGCACGCACTCGAGGTTCGCGGACTTCCGTACACCATCAACGAGGGCGACGGCGCCTTCTACGGTCCGAAACTCGACTTCCACCTTGAAGACAGTATCGGAAGAACGTGGCAGTGCGGTACCATCCAGCTTGACTATCAGTTGCCCGGCAGATTCGGTCTTGAATACACCGGTGCTGACGGTGAGAAACACTGTCCCGTTATGATCCACCGTGTCGTATTCGGTTCCGTTGAGAGATTCATCGGCGTTATCACCGAGCATTTCGCAGGTAAATTCCCCGTATGGCTCGCTCCCGTTCAGGCAAAAGTCCTTCTTGTTTCCGAAAAGGTCGCAGACTACGGAAAGAAAGTTACCGATACTCTTGCCGCCGCAGGCGTCCGTGTCGAACTCGATAACAGAAACGAAAAGATCGGTTATATGATCCGTGAAGCACAGGTCGTTGACCGTGTTCCTTATATGGTCATCATCGGTCAGAAAGAAGCAGAGGAAGGACTTGTTTCCATCCGTAAGCGTGACAGCGCCGAGAACGTTACCATGACGCTTGACGAATTTGTTGAGAAGATCACCAAGCAGATCAAGGAAAGAAACTGATTCTTACAAATAAAAACTCCGCAGAAATAATCTGCGGAGTTTTTTGTTTTATTCTACCGTGAGAACGACTTTTCCGATGTTTTCTCCGCGGGCGAGCGCGTTGTGCGCGTCCATCGCGCGTTCAAGAGGGAATACCGCGTGGATGACGGGTTTGACGTCACCGCTCTCGAATTTCGACCAGAGATACTCGGTGAGTTCGGAGAGGAGCTTTCCTTTTTCCTCCAGCGCTTTGCTGCGAAGGGTACTTCCGATCAAACGGATGTTCTTTACGTACACGGTGCGGAAGTTGATGGAAGAGATATCCCCCGCGAGGGTTGCGATCTGGATCCAACGGCAACCGAACGCGACGTGGGGAAGACACCGGCCGAGCGCCTCACCGCCAAGACAGTCGATGGCGATGTCGACGGGATGCCCGTTTTCCGCTTCCTCTTTAAGAACTTCGGCAATGTCCTCCGCCGTGGTGTCCACGATTCGATCCGCACCGAGAAAACCGATCTTTTCGGCTTTGAACTTCCCGCGCACGGTTGTGATGACGTATAGACCGAACGCTTTTGCCATCGGGATCACGGCACTCGCAAGTCCGCTTGCGCCCGCGTGCATCAGAAGCGTTTCACCGGGTTTGGCTTGACCGACACGGAACAGATTGAGATACGCCGTGGCGTACACTTCGGGAATGGCGGCGGCTTCTTCAAACGACAGGTTCTTCGGCATCGGCATGACCGTATCTTCGGGAACGGCGGCGTATTCCGCGTAACCACCTCCGCCGAGCAGGGCGCATACCTTATCGCCGACGGCAAAGCGGGTAACGCCTTCGCCGAGTTTCTCAACGTATCCGGCAATTTCAAGACCGGGCCAATCGGGGCAACCGGGAGGGGGAGGATAAGAACCCTCTCTCTGTAACAGATCCGCGCGGTTGACGGCAGCGGCACGGACACGGATAAGCACTTCGCCGGATTTCGGAGCAGGCGTCGGAACCTCGGAGAGTTTCAGCCCTTTTTCTTCTGTGATGAGAATTGCTTTCATTGATCGTTTCCTCCGCAGGCGCGCATCAGAACGCGGTGTACGAGTTTTTCGTATTCGTAGGAATACGGATTCTCAATCTCGCCTCTGACGATTGAGAAGAATTCGTCGAACATGGCGTTATACCTGTCGTAAGGCGGGAATGCGGTCTTTTCGGGTTCGGCAAACCAGTCGAGTTCGTTTTCGTGGGAAACAAACATATTGGTCGTCTGCAACGAGGTGCCGGGCACGGATGCTTCGGTCGGATCCAGATAAACCGATCCTTTTTCTCCGACGATCAGCACGCGGCGGCGCAGATAACCGCCGTGTTCCACTGCCGTGGTACGGACGACGGAAACTCCGGTATCGTATTCGAGAAGCGCCGTTCCCATATCTTCGCCGACGTTTTCTGCGGTCGAACGGTTGAAAGCGTACACTTTCTTCGGCTCCCCTTGGAACATTACGCAAAGATCAACGAGATGGCAACCGAGGAAGTAGAGCATTCCGCCCCGGTAGTCGGCGAGCCAACGACGTTTGTCTTCGTTGTGTATACAACTCATATTGGCTTCGATGTACCGGATCTTACCGAGTTTGCCTTCTTCTTTGAGTTTACGCGAATAAAGAACGGCGGGATTGTAGCGGTACATATAGCCGAGATGGAAGGGAAGTCTTTTTTCCTTTGCAAGATCGAGCATCCGGTCGAACTCTTCTTCGTTCTGCGAACCGGGTTTGTCCATCTGAACGGGGAGACCGCGCTCCACGCACCTCGTTGCGTATTTGGTCAGGAACTTATCCGCGGTTTCGACGAAAACTGCGTCGAGATCCGGAATGGCGAGTGCCTCTTCCAACGTCAGACGAGGGATCTCTGTCAGTTCGGTTTCATACCATTTTTTCGGAACGTCGGTATCTTCGGGGAGAACGACGAGACCGGCAAATTCCACGTCGTTTCTTGTTGCAAGACGTTTCGCGGCATCGCGGGCGTGATCGTGTCCGATACCGATCTGAATGACTTTGAGTTTTTTCATCGTAAAATCTCCTTTTTTTCTATTTTACCTCAAATCGAGCCGTTGTATCAAGAGATAATACCATAATAAACAGATACGATTCTCCGCACGGAAAAAGAGGGTTGACAATCAAATATAACTTTGTTATAATAAAATGACTCATTCAAAGGGGGGATTGAAAAATGACATTTGTACCTTTTTCCGAGCGGCAGGGGTTCCGTGTGATATTGGAAACGGATTTCTGCGGAGACGTCGATGACGTCGGCGCTCTTGCACTGCTGATTTCTTACTGTCAAAAGACCGGCGTGGAGCTTGCCGGCGTCAGCGTGAACGTCAACCGTGAGAACGAGGCGTACGCCGTCGGAGCGGTCCTTGATTCCCTCGGTGCGGGAAACGTTCCCGTTGCAGTTGCGGACGGTGCGCTCCCATCGTTCGGAAAGAACTCGAAGTACGTGGATTCTCTTGCCGGAATGCTTTCCGAAGAGAAGAAGAAAAAACTTACCGTCCTCTCCGTCCCAGATCTCTACCGCAGCGTGTTCGACAAGTCGGCTTCCGGGACTGTCGGAATCATTTCCGTCGGATTCCTTAACAATATCGACCGTATCTATTCCGCCGATCCCGCACGGTTTGAAGAAAAGGTATCGACCGTCGTTCTGATGGCGGGGAATTTCGCGTACAAACCCGATTACGGTGAATGTAACGTCGCAGGATTCCCGGATGCGTTCTCGCATTTCGTTATGAATTACCGCGGAGAAGAGATCTTCTGCGGTTTTGGCACGGGAGTCGATACGATGACCGACCTGCGTCCTTATATAGACGTAAGGGATAACCCCGTGACGGAAGCATACCGTCTGTTCACCGACGGAAAACTCCTTCGTCCCTCGTGGGATCCCGTTACGGTAGATCTCGCTTTTCTCGGAGAATGCGGTTATTACGCGCTCAGTGAGAGAGGAAAAGTGTCCTCCGGCGCTGACAGTGTTACCCATTTTACTCCCGATCCCGACGGCAACGCCCGTTATCTTACGTACAAACTTGCGGAAAACGAGATTTCCGCCCATATCTCGGCGTCAATCGCCAAAGCGGCAAAACTCTCTCAATAAGGTGATCTATGACCAAAGCACGACTCTCTTTATCTGACCATTTCAACGCAGGAAGGCTCCTTCGTTTTTCTTTCCCGTCCATCGTCATGATGGTTTTTACATCAATCTACGGTGTCGTGGACGGCTTCTTCGTATCCAATTACGTCGGCGAAACGCCCTTTGCCGCGATCAATCTGATCATGCCGTTCCTGATGATCTTTTCCGGCATCGGTTTTATGATCGGAACGGGAGGTTCGGCTCTCGTTTCCAAAACGCTCGGAGAAGGCGACCGTAAACGCGCCAACGAACTCTTTTCTCTGATGATCGCCGCCACCGTCGTTTCCGGCGCGGCAGTGACCGTCCTCGGTGAAATCTTTCTCCCCGACGTTGCGATTTTGCTTCAAGCCAACGAGGAAATGCTCCCGTACTGCGTGAGATACGGCAGGATCATTCTCCTCGGTCTGATCCCCTTTATGCTTCAGAATACGTTTCAGGCATTCTTCGTAACGGCGGAAAAACCGAAACTCGGACTTTATGTAACCGTACTTGCCGGTGTTACCAACATGGTAGCGGATGCGCTTTTCGTCGGGCTGTTCCGTTGGGGCGTCATAGGTGCGGCACTTGCTACCGTATTGAGCCAAGTCGTCGGCGGTGTCATTCCGTTCCTCTACTTTGCGTTTCCGAATTCGGGGCTTCTTCGATTTACGCGCATGCATTTTGACGGCAAGGCGCTCTTCAAAGCCTGCACCAACGGTTCGTCCGAACTTATGAGCAATATTTCCATGTCCCTCGTCAATATGCTCTATAATATCCAATTGATGAAATATCTCGGAGAAGCGGGCGTTGCGGCGTTCGGCGTGATCATGTACGTCACGTTTGTCTTTATCTCCATCTTTCTCGGTTACACCATCGGAACCGCGCCGATCATCGGCTTCCACTACGGTGCAGGGAACCGTGAGGAACTCCATGGCATTCTCCGTAACAGTCTTTGGATCATGGCTGCCGGAATCCTTTTGATGACGGGACTCTCCGAATCCCTTTCCACCGTGATGTGCGGTATGTTTGTCGGATATAATGAGGAACTTCTGATACTGACCACGCATGCGTTCCGCCTTTACTGCCTTCATTTCCTTTTGGCGGGATTCAACATCTTCGCCTCGTCGTTCTTCACCGCCCTCAACAACGGGCTTGTATCCGCCGTCATTTCCTTCTTACGGACGCTTGTATTCCAGGTTGCCGCCATTCTGTTGCTGCCTCTCATCATCGGGGCGGACGGAATCTGGCTTGCCGTCGATGCGGCGGAATTCTTCGCGTTCACCGTTTCCGTATTCTTCCTCGTAAAGATGAGAAAGCGCTACGGCTACTAATTAAAACTACCGTGTCTGAAAAGACACGGTAGTTTTCTCTTTTATTCAAAAGTGAAGTGCAGGGAATTGACTGCAGTTTCCGCTTTGGGCTTGAAGTCGATCAGATACAGAGGCGTATCGGTAAAGGCGTCGCCGGCACTGATGATTCTTCTCGGAATAAAGGACGTTTCGGTAATCGTGACGTCAGCGGGACGGTCGGAAGTTACGGTCATCTCGTCGATCTTTACGCCGTTTTCGGTGAGTGTCGGAGCGATCCTTGTTACGATGTGCTGACAAATCGGTTTGCCCGAACGGCAGTCGTCCGTAAGAACGATATCTCCGTCCTTTCTTTCCAGCGTACGCAAGAGGGAAAGACCGTCTGCGTAGGCGATACCGATATCCAGCGTGATCTTGTTTTCCGTTACCTCAACTGCCTGCGCTTTCTGCGTTGCGTCGGTCAGACGCTGCGTCAAGCCGCCGACGGTGGGCAGACTGTGTCCCTCTGCGCCACCAACGACGTTCCCATAGCGGCGCGGTCCGAAATAATCCTTGTAATACTCGCCCCAACCGGGATCGTCCGCGTAGTATTTTCCGTTCTTATAGATGATGAAACTACCCACGTCGATGTGGTTGTGAGGTTCGTCGTTATGACCGCCCTTGATGGAGAAACTGATTTCTCCGCGTCTTGTGTACCACTGCGCGTCGGGAAAATCGTCGGCGGTCGTTTCGGGGTTGCAGGGAAGAATGCTCTCGTCATACTAGTACAGATTGCGGAGCATATCCGGCAGACGGTAACGCGAGTCCTCCCCATAGCGCATTTCCTCTTCGATTCCCGGTACGGCGATTTCTGGGAAGCGTTTTTTCAGATAGTGGATAAGACCGATGTGATAGTTGCACTGATGAGGTGCGTCGGAATAGGGAAGCACGTTGTTTCCGTCGAGAGTGATCTTTGTCCAGTAATTGGCGATCTTACGGCACTTTTCTCCGGCGAGAAGGTCGATCTTGCCTCCGCTGAGTTCGGACATCAGATCCGCGGCATAAACGTAGTAGCCGAAGCCGAAGAGCCAATACAAAGCCCCTTCGAGGCAGCAACCGTCTTCGGGATAACTTCCCGTGAAATATCCGGCGATTTCAAGCATCTTCGGAACGGCTTTTTCAAACTCTTCTTCGGTTCCGTCGGTGGAGAGTCCCGCCAGAATACCGGAAAGCTGAACTGCCGACCAGTTGGAATGAGGATAATTGACTTCGTTTTTGCTGAAGAAGGAAACGAGGATACGGCGGCGGACTTCCGTGTGGATACGGGTTTTCACGTCATCGGGAAGCCTGTCCCCGATCAGGGAAAGCACGTCGTTCAGCGCAAGCGCGGTTTCCGCGGCAAACAGATCGAGTCTGCGGTACTTTCTTTCTTCCGGCACCGTCAGAAGGTGTGCGGGAAGCGCCCACGAAAACTCGTCGAGCATTGCCCAGATCGTATTCAGCAGAGCGTCGAAATACGCCTTGTCATCCTCTTCCCATAGGCACATCAGCAAAAACAGACCAAGGCGTTTTCTTCTCTTGATATAATGCGCTTCGTAACCGACGCGCTCGCCCGTGATACCGAACATACGGTATTCGGTGTAGGGAAGCGATGTTTCGGGTTCTTTCAGCGCCTGTTTTGCTTCTTCGATCACACGTTCCATAAATTTACGGTTGTGTTCGTTCTGCGGAATTCTGCCTGTCAACATAAGATGTCTCCTTTTTCTGCCGGACTCAGAAAGGTACGGTTTGCAATAGCGACAAATCGTACCATGAATGAATCATTTAACAAGAAGCTGTGCGCTCTGTACCGCGTTGGTCGCGGCACCTTTTCTGACCTGGTCGCCGGAACACCAAAGGGTGATTCCGTTTTCAAAGGCAAGGTCTTTGCGGATTCTTCCGACGAATACGATATCCTGATCGGAGGTATCCTTGGGCATCGGATATTTCTTGCTTGCGGGATCGTCGACAAGAAGGCATCCTTCCTCTTTTGCTACCGCCGCTTTTACTTCTTCAACGGTGAGATCGCGTTCGGTGTAAACGGACACGGAGATGGAGTGAGAGCGAACTACGGGAACGCGTACGCAGGTGCAGGTTACTTTGAGTGTGTCCTGATGAAGGATCTTTCTTCCTTCGTTCTGCATCTTCATTTCCTCGGTGGTGTATCCGTCATCCAGGAACGAGCCGATGTGAGGAATGAGGTTCTCGGCGATCTGATAGGGGAATACTTTACATTCGATCTCGCCGCCCTCGACGATGGCTTTGTTCTGTGCCGCGAGTTCGATCGGTCCTCCCGCGCCGGCACCGCTGACCGCCTGATAGGTGGAAGCGACGAGTTTCTGGATAGGGGAGAGTTTATGGATCGCCTTCACTGCCATTAAGGTGATGATGGTAGAGCAGTTGGGATTGGAAATGATTCCTTTGTTGAGTTTGACGTCATCACCGTTGATTTCGGGAACGACGAGGGGTACTTCGGGATTCATACGGAACGCGGAGGAGTTGTCGACGAATACCGCACCGGCTTTTACGATTGCGGGAGCGAATGCGCGGGCAAGATCTGCGGATGCCGCACCGAGTACGATATCCATTCCCTTGAAGGAATCTTCCGTTGCTTCCTCAACTGTCAGTTCTTTTCCCATATAAGTCATCTTTTTGCCGGCGGAACGCGCAGATGCCAAAAGTCTGAGTTCTGCGACAGGGAAGTTTCTCTCCGTCAGAACTTTCATCATTTCTCTTCCGACTTCGCCGGTTGCGCCGAGAATTGCTACGTTGTAGAGTTTCATGTTTTTATCTCCTGAATATTAAGTAAAACTACTGTATAAGGTGCGGATCGTCGGTTCAAAGTCGGAATTCATAACGCCGATGACGATCTCGATTTCGTCTGCGTCCTGCTCGATCAGACGAATGTTGATGCCGTTAAGTCCGAGGGTTGCAAACACTTTACCGGATACGCCTTTGGAATATGCCATGCGGCGTCCGACGATGGCGACGAGAGAAAGACCGTCGCGCACCTTTACGGAATCCGGCTCGCATTCTTTTTCAATATCGGCGATCAGGCGGTGCTGACACTCGGTGAGTTGTTTGGTGGAAAGTACGACGGAGAAGGAATCGACTGCCGTCGGGATGTGGTCGATGGAGAGGTGATAACGCTCAAAAATCTCAAGCACACGGCGAACATAACCGGTTTCTTCGGACATTCTCTTCTTGCTGACGGAGACGACAGAGTAGTTCTTCTTTCCGGTGATACCGGTAATGAAAC
>JAKSPH010000056.1 GCA_024404975.1 Clostridia bacterium
CGGATGTTGAGTGTTCGGAGATAGTTCTTGATACCGATCAGCGCGCCGTAACCGTAGGAATGGTCGCCGGTCAGCAGATAACGGAGCGCTTTGGCTTGGATCCGTCCGAGTACCCCGCAATCCATGTTGTGGTCGCCGAGCCGTCCGGTTTTGTGTTCGTATGCTTCCGGCAGAACGCCGTCCGTGTCCGAGTCCGCGGCTTCAAGAAACTTCGCGTATGCCTCACGGCACTCCGCGCGCCTCACGGCTTTTCGGATGCCGGGCAGGGTTTCCTTCGTCAGAAGCAGACGAGGGTGGCACCCCTTTTCGGGAGTGAGCGGCGGCGCTTTGACTAACCGCTCGCCGTGCATGTCTTCCGTGACCGGAAGGTGAAAATCGGGAAAGTCGATCTCATTTGCCGCTTTGCGGAGCGCGGCTTCCGATTGCTTGATTGTCATGTCTTTTCTCCTATGTCAAATTCAGAAAGGTTTTCTCAAACGGAGGTTCACTGTCTGTCCCGGCAGGATCACAATGACCTTTCCGGGGTACTGGGTGTACGGCTCGCCGTTGCGCAGGTACTCTCCTGCGGGAAGTCCCGTGAAGAGAATCCGACGGTCGGCAGGTGCGAAATCGTAACTCTCCGCCTCTTCGGTAAAGAACAGGATCTCGCTTTTCCCGACGCGTACGCCCTTGGCGAAGGGAAGCCCGACCTCGGTCGCCGCGGGAGCGTCGGCGTCTTTATCCGTCGCGCAAAGCACGGTGAGGAAGTCCGCCTTCGTGTCGCCTGTGTGGCAGAGTTCAACACGCCCCCACTGTACGTCGGCACGGTCGGTGTCCATGTTGGGGTTCAGTACGTTCTTGCCGGCGACTTCATACGCCCGCCCGGGACCGCCGATGGCTTCGATCTTCTGTACGCCGCCGAGTGCGCTCACGGTGAGTTTGCCTTCGCCGACGGTCGAACGGATCACGTTGCCGTCGATTTCGGGTTCCGCCGTCATGTGGACAACGGATTTGATCTCGATCGTGGGTTTCGTGCTTTCCGTGCGGTCGAAGACCACCGTCACAAGAGGCAGATCTTCTTCCGGACGAATGAGCGTGATCATACGGCGTTCGGCGTGTGCCACCCGCTCTTTCGGGTAGGCGGGGGTGATGTCGCCCGCAATGTAGCCGAAATCAGCGGAGCCGTCCGCTTTCCGTGCGGAATCGTGCGTCTGATTCGTTCCGATCAGGTATTCTTCACGGCTCCACAGAGCGAGATCGGAAGTTTCTTTGAGATAGCGTTGTCCGCCGGAATGGAAATAGTGTTCACCGTTTTCGTACTTACCCTGCGCGTTCAGAATCGGTGTGTCCGTCACTTCGGCGGGATCAAAGAAGAGCAGGGAGTTGTGCGCCACGGTGTCTTGGTGATAGTAACGGAAATGGGTGGATCCGTAACCCGCATACACACCCGTATGCCGTGCGAGGTAACCTTTGTAGTAGATCTGGAAGGTTCCGGCATCGCGGTGATCGTGGTTCGCGGTCGTGCGCGCACCGATCTTCATGAACGCGACAGGAGAGTCGGGTGAGAAGTTCTCACGTACGACCATCTGCTCCATAGGATATGAATTGTAAAGAATTGTAGGCAAATTCTCGTGTCTTTCTTCTGCGGGAAGAAGTCCGTCGGACGAAAGGATCAAAAATTCGGAAGGCGTTTCGCTGATGTTTCCGTAGGTGAATACCGAGTAACCGGTTTCCACGTATTTGGCTTGTGCGCGCATTGTCCGGTCGCCGAAGAGATAGGACGAGATCATCGCGCAGTAACCCTTGGAACTGTTCTTGACCGCCGATTCCGTGCCGTCACCGGTAGGGAAGCACAGTCCGTCGCCCACTTCGTGGCAAAAGACGGAAGGCGTCACGTTTTTCATGTTGGGCGAGAAGGGATTGGCGCCGGTCAGCGCTTTGAGGATCCACGCGCAGAACAGATCCGAGATGAACCGCGCCTGGAAGTACACCGACGTGCCTTGCGGATAATAACCGGACTTGTAGTACACGTCGCGCACAGGCATATATTCACTGTAGATTCTGCCCCCGATGAGTTTCCACCAATCGGGATATTCGTCATAGATCGCAACGGAGAAGGCGTTGTAGTCGCGCAGGATCATTCTCTCGCAACCGTGTCCCGAAACGTGACCGGCTTTCACAGGCGGGAAGCCGACTTCCATCTTGATACCGCCGTAGGTGCCATGCACCGTGTCGGACGTGCAGCCGCGCAGCATTCTGTGTTCGATTCCCGCGATGATGCGGAATTTGTCCTCCTCGGTCAGAAGGTCGTAGCACCAGTCGTACACGCAGGCGGCGATGTAGGTGACGTAGCCGAACTCGCGGCATTGATCCGAGTTGATGTAGTGAATATCGAGCGAGAGAATGAAGTTCTCTATGCCGAAAATCGCCATTCTGCCCGCGTCGCGGTCGTCAAAAAGCCGATACGCGAGCGCTCTCGCCTGAAGAACGGCAAGAACACGGCCGTCGAAATTATGTACGCCTTTTCTTCCGGTTTCGTGAACAACGGCGGGAGGCAGCGTGCCGTCCGTTTCGTCATCCGCGAGGGCAAAGAACTCCGCTTTCGCCGCCGCGGCTTCGGGGGATTCCAACGCCCGTCTGATGGCGGGGATATCCTCTTTTTTGAACAAAAGTCTGGGGTGTACCCCTTTTGTCGGTTCTGCGGGAGGTGCGGGGTACAGATCGGGGAACTTCTCTGTGATGAATTCGCCGAAATCACTGTTTTTCCACTCACTCTTGCGGCGGAGAATTTCTTGCTCGGAAAGTGCGTTTTTCATTTCCTTTCTCCTTCGGTCCTGCGCTTGACAAACGCGGGGAAATGGGTTATAATCAGATTAAAAGAAAAATGCCGAGCGAAAAACTCGGCATTCAACAAGGTCATTACTTCAAAATGAACCACAAAAGAATATAGGCAAGAATAAGCACGGGCATAGAGAACAGGAAAAGCAAAAGCCCTGTGGTCACCTTGTCGATAATCTTGGCCTTCTCGGCTTTCGTCAGTTTTTTCATCACAATACCTCCATGACCGTTCGGTCGAAAATATCAATACTGTAATCATTTTATCACATAATTTTTCGCTTGTCAATAAAAAGATAAAATTTTAAGAAGGAAATTATATGCCTTTGTCAGAGGAAATCGAAAGAAAGTTTCTGATCCGGATGCCGGACGTCGCACGTCTGGAAAAACAGCCCGAATTTACCTGTTCCGAGATCGAGCAGATCTATCTGTCCGCCACGCAGGGAACGACGCACCGCATCCGCCGCCGGACGAAAAACGGCAAGACCGTCTGCACCGAAACCGTAAAGCGCAGGATCGACCGTGTTTCCTGTTTCGAGGATGAAAAAGAGATCGACGGGCAGACCTATAACGAATTGAAAACCAAGATCGCCGAAGGCACGTCCCCGATCGTCAAACGGCGTATCACCTTCAGAATAGGCAGTCAGCTCTATGAAGTCGATATTTATCCGTTTTGGAAGAACACCGCCGTCCTCGAATGCGAACTGCCGTCGCGCGACACCGAGGTCGCCATTCCGGAGTGTCTGTCCCTCCTTCGCGAAGTAACCGGCGATTTCCGTTTTTCCAACGCCGCGCTCGCTTCGTCCCCCGTCCCCGAAGATTCTCTCTGAACCCAAAGCCGGATCGCCGTCCGGCTTTTTCTTTTTGCTTTTCGCTGTGCCGAAAAAACAGGATTATTTGGTGAAGTAAGAAGCCGCGTTGTTGTAGCAGACGTCCTTCACGATGCCGCCGACGAATTCGATATCCGCGGGATATTCGCCGTTTTCAATGAGTTTACCGAGTTTCTCACAGAGAATACGGCGGAAGAACTCGTGTCTTGTGTAGGAGAGGAAGGAACGGCTATCCGTCAGCATTCCGACGAACTTGGAGATTAAGCCGACCTGCATCAGACTTTCCATCTGACGCATCATACCGTCTTTCTGATCGTTGAACCACCAGCCGGAACCGAACTGGATCTTTCCGGGGATCTCGTTCTGGAAGCAGTTCATCAAAGCGGCGAGAACTTCGTTGTCGCGGGGGTTGAGGCAGTAGAGAATGGTCTTGGGGAGTTCGCCGTTTTCGTCAAGCGCGGAGAGGATCGCGGAGAGTTTCGGAGCGAAGGTCGCGTCGTTGATGGCATCGAAACCGGTGTCGGGACCGAGCGTGCGGTAGTTGCGGAGGGAATTGTTGCGGAGCGCGCCGATGTGGTACTGCTGAACCCAATTCTTCTTGCTGTACATTTTTCCGAGGGCGACAATGAGATAGCCCTTGTACTTTTCAAGTTCCTCGGCGGAGAGTTTTTCTCCCGCAAGTCCCTTGCCGAAGATGGCGGAAACTTCCTCTTTCGTCGTGGGTGCGTACATAACGACGTCGAGCGCGTGGTCGGCGAGAAGACAGCCGACACTGTCGAAGTAGTCCACTCTGTCGGAGAGGGCGGAAAGGAGTTTGTCAAAGGTGTCTACCGAGTAGCCGACGGCATCGGACAGGCGCTTGATCCAGGGAATGAAGGTTTCGAGTTCGATGTTGATCGCCTTGTCGGGACGGAAGGTGGGGAGAACTGCGGTGCCGAAGGATTTGTCGGTGGCAAGGAGTTTGTGATATTCGAGCGTATCGGCGGGATCGTCCGTCGTGCAGATGGTTCTGACGTTGCTCATTTCGATGAGTTTTCTCGCGGTGAGGGTTTCGAGTTTCTTTCCCGCTTCGGCGTAGATCTTGTCCGCGGTTTCGGGGGAGAGGAGATCCTCGATGCCGAAGAAACGTTTGAGTTCAAGATGGCACCATGCGTACATCGGGTTTCCGATGGTGTAGGGGATGACCTTCGCGAATGCATGGAATTTCTCTTCGTCGGACGCGTCGCCGGTGATCTCGCGTTCCGGGATACCGAACTCACGGAGCAATCTCCACTTGTAGTGGTCGCCGCCGAGCCATACTTCGGTCAGACTGCGGTATTTTTTATCCTCCCAGATTTCTTTGGGGTTGAGGTGGCAGTGGTAATCGAAAATCGGCATATCCTCCGCGTATTTGTGGAAGAGGGTTTTCGCCGTTTCCGTTGTGAGCAAAAAGTCTTGATCCATAAAGGGTTTCATAAAAAAACATCCTTTCGTTTTTTGAAAACAGTATAGCATATTTTGATCGGGATTGCAAGAGGTAGCCGCCGAAAAACCGTGCGTTCTCTTGACATTTTTTCACGCGCGTGTTATAATAAAGCCGAAAAACGGAGGAGTTTTTTATGTTTCGAAACATTGTTCGGCATTTTCTGTTGGTCGAACGGCACCGTCACCGCGTTTTCCGCAACTGTGTGAAATGCGGACTTTTTTGGCGCGGACTCGTTCACGACCTTTCGAAATTCACGCCCGTCGAGTTTTTCGAGAGCGCGAAATATTATCAGGGTGTCCGCAGTCCCATCGTCGCGTGCCGGAAAGCCAAGGGCGTTTCCAACGCGTGGCTCCATCACAAGGGTGTGAACCGCCATCATATCGAGTATTGGCTGGACGATGACTGTGAAGTCACGCCGATGATGCCATACCCCTACGCCGTCGAGTGCGTGTGCGATAAACTCGCCGCCACAAAGACCTACGGCGGGAAGAATTACCGCCCCGGCATGGAACTTGAGCATTGGCTCAAATACGGCAATAAGGTCAACGGAAATCCCTGCACCATGGCGTTCGTGGAAACGGTGTTCCGCGACCTCGGCGCGCACGGCGAGAAGTACGTCCTCAACCGCAAATACATGAAAGAAACTTATGACCGCATCTGCGTCAGAAAGGAAATCCCTCATTATGATAACGTCGAAAAACAAATATGAAATCTCCGAGTTCCGCGCACTCGTCAACGCGTCGTCCCGGATCGGAAACGCCGTCCTCGGACTTGCTCTCGAAGCGGTTGCGGAACTTGCCGTCGCGGGACTTACCGTCGGCGTGATGCTCGGCGGAGGAAATTACACGATCGGCTTGATCGGTTCGATCCTCGGACTTCTTCTCGTCGGTTTCAACGTGTACCGTGTCATATTCCTGCCGAAGAAAATGGGTAAAGTCTGGAAGGACCGCGGAAACTACACGCTCCGTTTCGATTTCGATGCCACCAAGGTTTCCGTTAAGGTGGATAAAGACGGCATGCAGGCGACCGCATACCCCTACGCGAGCATGAAAAAAGTCCTCGTCACGAAAGATCACGTCATCCTCTCCGTCAATAAGACCGTGGCGTTCATCACAAGAAAAGATGCCTTCCCGCATGGCGGACTTGATACCGTCCTCTCGTGGATGAAGATGGGACTCGGTAAACGCCTTGTTGTAAAAGGAAAGAAAAATGACAACTGAACTTGACATTAAGATCAAATCCGTGACGGCGGGTGACATCCGCAATATGTTCCCCCGCCTCGTCGGCAGAAACTCCAAACGCCTTGAGATCGGCTGGGTAAAGACCCGCGAGATCTACAAACCCTATTAAACGAAAAAGGACTGCCGCACCGACAGTCCTTCCGGAATATTTCACTGTTTTCCGCTCCGTTTGCGGCGGCGGTTTTCACGGCGTAGTTCACGGCGTTCTTCCATTTCCTCAAAGTACTTTTCCAGCACTTCACGCAAGGGCTTTGCTCCGGTTTTGAAGGCGAGAATGAAACTCGTTTTTTCTTGCCATTCTTCGGCTTTCTGGCGGATGAAGTTCTTGAATTCTTCATAGCGGACGGTGAGTTTCTGCTCTTTCGCAAAGGTGCGGATTTTTCCGACAACGCCGAAGGAATAGCACACGTCCACCGCCATGATGCCGAAATAGGCACCGACGAAATAGGAGAATTCCGTGTTGCTTCCGATCCAATGCGCGGCTTCTTTGAGCGGGGCGTGGACGAAGAACAGATACCCCGTGCCGATCAGTCCCCAAATGGCGGAGAACAGCGGGCAGATGATGCCGTCGACGTTTCCCCATCGGTCGGAATAGTCCCAGAGTTTGACGTTCTCGCGCTTTGTGAAGTATAAACCGGTCACGTATTCGATCGCGGTCATGGTAAGCGTGATGAGGACGATCAGAAAGACGGTCCTCCATACCGGCGACGGCAGGAAGGAATAGTCCCCGTTGCACAACAGATAGAGTGCGACAACACCCGTGCCGTAAAGCGGTAGGTTCGGTCCCACGAGAAAGCCGGGGTTGATCCAACGGCGATGCGCGAAACGGCGGTAGATCAGTTCGAGTATCCACCCGAAGGTCCCGCCGATGATATAGATCAAAGACAGTTCGATTAACAGTTGCATGGAATCCCTCCTCGGAGTTTCACTCATATTGTAGACGATTTTTTCGGAAATTGCAAGACTTTCCGGAAAAAGATATTCGCAAAGCGGAAAAGTAATCCTAACGAACGGAAAATAAAAACATGATCAAAAACGTACTCCTCGATTTAGACGATACCGTCCTCGATTTTCACAAAGCCGAGAAGATCGCCCTCATGAAAGCCCTTGAAGTCCACGGCTTGAACACGG
This sequence comes from Clostridia bacterium, assembly GCA_024404975.1. Taxonomy (GTDB): domain Bacteria; phylum Bacillota; class Clostridia; order Oscillospirales; family CAG-272; genus UBA1740. The sequence continues at coordinate 7,482 of JAKSPH010000056.1, forward strand.
ACGAAGAAGTCCTCTCGTCGTATAGCGAGATCAATAAGATCCATTGGCAGAGATTGGAACGCGGGGAAGAAACCCGTGCCGAAGTTCTCGTCAATCGCTTCCGCGATCTGTTTCTGAAATTCGGGATCGAAAGCGATCCCGCGCAGATGAAACTGACTTACGAATCCTTCCTTGGGCAAGGGCATTATTTTATGCCGGGTGCCGAACGGATGCTGAAAGATCTGCACGGAAAGTACCGTCTGTACCTCGCCTCCAACGGAACGTGGAAAGTGCAGAAGGGCAGGATAGAGAGTGCCGGAATCAGCCCCCTTTTCGACGGACTTTTCGTTTCCGAACTCGTCGGCGCGGACAAACCGAGCGTTGACTATTTTGCCGCCGTGTTCCGCGAGATCCCCGATTTTAAGAAGAGTGAAACGGTCATCGTCGGCGACAGTCTGACTTCCGACATCCTCGGCGGAAACCGCGCGGGGATCCTCACTGTTTGGTACAATCCCAAGGGCGCGGAGAAAACGGACGTTGCCGCCCCCGACTATGAGATCCGCGATCTGTCCGAACTCGCTCCCCTCTTGCAATCTCTCTGAAGAAAGAAGAAAACTATGTATTACGGAATGAATATCAGCGACGAAACCGTCGCACTTATGAAACGCGCCGAGGCGGATTGCGCCCCCGTGTTCGCAGAGATCGACGTCAACGCACAGTGCTGCGCCGCCAAGGTTCTGAAGGCGTTTCAGGACAATGCAGTCTCCTCGTCCGACTTCATCGAAGTTACGGGTTACGGCTATTCCGACGCGGGCAGAGATAAACTCGAAGCCGACTACGCGCAGGTGTTCGGCGCCGAGGATGCCCTCGTCCGTCCCCAACCCAAGCCGGGAACGCAAGCCCTCGTTCTCAC
>JAKSPH010000057.1 GCA_024404975.1 Clostridia bacterium
TACAAACTGCGGACAGAGTGACTTATGGGGTTCCAATCTATCCCGTCTATGCTTGAAAAATCCTTCTTTTCGCCGAGGTCTTCAAGATTGTTGTCCTTTTTGAAATCATTGACTACTTCAAGGATGATTTGCAATCCTTTAAACTTTTTTTGCTGCTCGGAGCCGATTTTGAGTTCGTCTCGGAAAATTATATACTCTTTTTTTCTTGACGCTTTAATCTTGCTCATCTCAATAATTTGCGACAAAACATCCTCTATTGAGATAACACTATGTGGCAGACTGGAAAGGACTTTGAAAATGTAATCATATTCTCGGAGGGATTCCTTATACATTCCAAATAATTGCTGCATATATAGATCTTCGACCGAAGCATCTATTTGAAGATCAGCGATCGTAGATTGAATTGCCTGGACTTCATCGCCAAGAGCGTCAATATTCATACCGACATCTTTATTTAAAATATCAACGTCACCATTATCACAGGCAAATACAATTTTGTGATCAACATTCATTCGGTCTAATGCGTGTTCAATAGCGCCGATTCCGCTAAACACTGTAGCGAGTTTAATCATGTTTGTTGCCCTCCGCCTTAAAAGAAAACCATTCATCCTCTATTTCGCTATAAGAAAGATTATACTCTTCGCAAAACTGCTTAATGTTTTTTAGTGCCGTAAGATTCGGCTTGCTTTTTCCATTTTCCCAACGATTAATAGTTGCTACGGAAACGCACAATTTGTCGGCAAAGGCTTCTTGAGACATAAACGCCTTTTGCCGTGTGATTTTCAGAATTTCTTGCAATGACATCAGCCTTTCGTTCTCCTTTCGTCAACCTAAAAATATTATAACATAAACCTATCATTTTTTCAATGGGATTCGACCATGTTTTACAGAAAAAACACTTTTCTTTATGCGCCTTTTCAGCCTTTTTGCGATCACGGAACTTTTTTTGATTGATGCGGTTTCTTGCCTTCTGACAATCAGGGAGGTCACAGAATTCTTGACGGTTATTTCTGCGAATGAAGAACTGACCGCAGTTCCGACAGCATATCATCACACCTTCCGGGCGTTCTTACTCAGCACCTTTTTCTTCGGGTGAAACGTCCTCGCTTAACATCCGAGCGAGGGTGTACCACGCTATCTCAAATTCGGAATTCACATCCGCCAAAAATGTTTTATCAAGCGAGATTTGATTCTATATTTTGATGTTATGCCATCCACCACGGATGGCTTTTTTAATTCTCTTCAATCTTCTCCAGGTGCTTTGCGACCAGCGTTTGGAAATCTTCCTCGTCCATACTACGGGACTTTAGTAGTTTGTAGAAACCTTCAAACTTGTTCAAATAAGCGTTCAACGCCCAGAATGGTGTCTGATTACCGTATGCCATTAATTCATCTTGTCTTACCTGGTAGTCTTCATCGGGTTGTATTCCGTCGTCGAGATCAGAGTAGGTCGGAAAATAGACTGCCAGGTACTGATTTGTGATTTCCTTCTTCTCTGCCGGATAAGTATATTCATCTACACGATATACAGTTTCTTCGACAGTTACCGGCGTGAACTTTGCCACACCGCTTGAGATTGCCGACGTAATGAACTTGGCAGCAGACTTCGGCGTAATGGCATCCTCGTCCTGGTTTCCCATCAGCCAGTCGATGGAAACGCCGAAATAATGAGCAAGGTCAAAAATCTGCTCGATCGTGAACCGCTTGCCGTCGGTGTTGTGAATGGCACGGTTGAAGTTCGGCTGCGACATACCGAGTTTTCCGGCAAGAACCTCCTGGGTGACATTGTTGCTTGCAATCAACATAGAAATATTCCGTAAAAGAACGTCATTATCAAATCCTTGCATAGCATTATTCCTTTTCTGCATAAATAATTCGGTTTCTTATGCCTGATGTGAGATTTGAATATATCATATCACAAGCTATATAATTTGTCCATAGGCTGAAGCAAAAAGCCTAAAAAATTATACGAGCCCGATTACGTATAAGGGCCGGGATACATATTCTTTCCTCCGATTCGGAGGGGAGATAGGGTACCCCCGGATAACTGCGCCCTTTTTACGGAATCAGGCTCTTTTTTTCGGCGGTTTCCCATATGCATCCCGGCTCTTCCGTTCTCGGACGGAAAGGCTCAAAATGCAGGAAATTTACATCAAAGACCCATTCGGAGACGGGCAGACCTACCGCTTCGACGACAGCATCCCCAAGGAGTTCTTGGACGAGATCGTTGCCGGCATTGACGAAAACACACGGCAAATCCAATCCAGGGAGCGAAAGGAGCGTAGGCACACCTACAGCCTGGATGCTGTTCTTTACGAAGGAATGGATTTCGCCGACCCGGATTCTCTTGCGGAAATATCAATTGTTGAGGAAGAAGATGCGGACAAGCGTATGGAAACCTACCTCTCCGTTCTGACCGAAACACAACGCAGACGGTGCCGTATGCGCCTTCGGGGGATGACCTACCGGGAGATCGCCTCTATTGAAGGAAAAGACACTTCCACGATAGCGGAGTCGTTTTTAGGCATCGCCAAAAAGCTACATAAAGAGTTTCCGAAAATTTTTCCGAAGAATTTTTGAAAAACACCCCCAAAAAACACCCCTTAAATGTCCGTATAGTGAGGGAGACAACCCTTGGAAAGGAGGTGAAAGAAAAAATGGACAATATGAGTGAACTGAAAGAACTGCCGATCTGGGTCTGCTGGAACCGTGAAGAGAGGGACGGCAAGACAACGACAGTCCCATGCTCCGCTTCCGGCAGTGCGACCGGTACGAACGAAAAATACCGCAACACCTGGGTGACTTTTGACGAAGCGACATCCGCTGCACAGGCAAGAGGCTTCTCCGGCGTCGGTTTCATTATTCCGAAAGGATGGTTCTTCCTGGATATTGATCATGTCGGTATCGACGATCCGTGGCTCATTGACCGCGTCAACCGATTCGGCTCTTATACCGAATATTCGCAGAGCGGACAAGGCATCCATATCTACGGAAAATGCGATTTTTCCAAACTGCCCACCCGTGAAGTGAACGGCAAGGTCAAAATCGATGACCGCAAGTATTATGTCAAAAACCCGAAAAATGCCATGGAACTGTACGTTGGCGGCCTTACCAACCGATTCGCCGTCTTTACCGGGAATGCCGTGCGAGACGTGCCGCTTGCCGAATGCACCGACGCTCTTTTGCAGACCTTTGAAACGGAGATGCTCCGGGACGAGTTGAAGAAAGACACACTTGTCGTCGGTGAGAGCGGAGAGAATTTCGATATCGTGGCGAAACTGCTCAAGCAGAAGAACGGGGACAAGTTCAAAAAACTCTACTGTGACGGAGATTACAGCGAATACCTCAGCAATGATGGTAAGCCGGACGAATCCCGTGCCGACTTCGCTCTGGCGGCAATGATTGCCTTCCGCACGGGTGACGATCCCGATGCCGTTTTCTCCGTCATCAAGAAATCAGCTCTGATGCGAGAGAAGTGGAACCGTCCCGATTACCGAGAGGCTACCATTCGCAAGGCAATCGACAGCCTCGGCGGCAAATTTCATCGCTCGGTGACGCCACACCCGTATTTCATCAAGGTAGATGATAATACAGGACAGGAGTACGTCAGCAAACCGCTCCTCGCTCGTTACGTTCGGGAGCATTTGCACTACGTCCTTGTGCGTGACAATGGCAAGCAGGGACTGCTCATCTACGTCTATGAAGACGGCGTATATCGGCTGTATGCCCCGGATATGCTCAAGGGCGTCATCAAGAACTTCATCGCCGAGTATGATGAGGAACTCATCAAAATGAATACCGTCAACGAGGTATTCGGATTGATTACAACCGACCTCAATTACGTGGCACAGGATGATCTCAATGCAAATGAGTCGCTTATCAACGTGGAAAACGGACTGCTCCGGGTCACGGCGGACGAAATCACGCTTCTGCCGCACAGCCCCGACGTGTATTCCACCATACGCATCCCCGTCACGTGGACAGGCCAACCGATACCGACACCGGTACACGACCGATACCTGGAGACACTGACAAACGGCAGTGCCGAGGTGCAAAAGCTGCTCTACGAGTTTATCGGAACGGTCATGTCGAACGTCAAAGGATGGCGAATGAAAAAGGCACTGTTTCTCGTGGGACCCGGCGATACGGGAAAATCCCAGGAAAAGTCCCTCGTAGAGCGAATGCTCGGAAAAGGCAACTATATCGGCATCGACCTCAAGGGCATCGAGGCTCGTTTCGGTACGGGAGCGGTCTACGGCACTCGGCTTGCCGGATGCTCAGACATGGGTTTTATGAGCGTGGACGAACTGAAGGTCTTCAAAATGCTGACCGGCGGGGACAGCCTGTTTGCAGAGTTCAAAGGGTTACAAGCCTTTGAGTTTACCTACAACGGGCTGCTGTGGTTCTGTATGAACAAACTGCCGAGGTTCGGCGGAGACGACGGGCAATGGGTGTACGACCGCATTATGGTCGTCCATTGCGACAACGTTATCCCGAAGGACAAGCAGGATAAAACCTTACAGGACAAGATGTACGCCGAGCGCGATGGCATCTTCTACAAAGCCGTTCTTGCCCTGCAGAGCGTCATCCGCAACGGCTATCGGTTTTCAGAGCCGGAATCGGTCAAAAAGGCAAGAAGCGACTACCGCGGAGAGAATAGTTCGGTCATTGCCTTCTTCAAAGAATGTATGACGGAACGACCTCATCCGAAGATTGAGGACAGCTGCACGACCGGCAAGGTCTACGCCGTCTACAAAGCTTGGTGCGCCGATAACGCAAACGGATATGCGAAACCCGCAGCAGATTTCCGTGGACAGTTGGCGGAGCATATCGGTGCCGCCCCGGAAGACCTTATCGTCCACACCAAACGAGGCAACTTCTATCGAAACTACACGTTGACGCTTGAAGCGAAATCCGAGTACGTCCGTGCGTACGGCTACGACAGCGTAGCCCCGTTCACGGCGGATTGACCTTCACCGCTTTCACCTTATTTTCACCACAGCTTTCACCGCAAAAGTCCTTGTAAATCCGGTTATTTTGGCGTCGGGTGAACGAGGTGAACGCATTTTCAACTTCTCGGCAACTCTTGGTTTCCCTTATGAAAGAAAGAAGAGAGAAAGGGACAAGAAAAAGAGGACAGACGGAGTTGTGTTTTACTTTCACCTCTTTCACCCGCACCGTGAAAAGCCTTGATTTTCCTGGGTTTTTCGCCCTTTTTCGAGGTGAAAGCAAGGTGAACGAGGTGAGCGTGGTGAAAGCAAAAATACTCAAGAAAGGAGAAAAAACAATGAAACTCAAATTGATCGGATTATTCCAAAACGGCGAAGGCATCCAGGTACGTAAATCGAACAAGAAACTGCCGATCATCATTATGCGTTCCAAGAAGCCGGAACCGCTTTTATGGAAAGTGCAGTATGGTGCCTCGCGGATTTTCTTCAAGACCCTTGCCGACGCCGTGGAATTCTGTAACAGTCATGGTATGGAGATCATGAAACGCCAGTGAGAAAGTGTCTGATACCCCAGGGGGAGTAACAATCTCTACGACTTATGAGGTCGGACAGCGGCGTGGGCTTCCGTGTTCGAAATCCGCGTTTTCAGAAGGGTAATAATCCCCACAAAATGAGAAAGGAGACCATATGACCGAACGCTATTTATTATCCATGTTCAAAGATGAGCCGGAAGTGCTGACGGTGAACGAAACGGCGAAACTGCTTCGCACCGGGAAGAACAAGACCTATGACGTCATCCGCTCCGGCAGGCTTCAGAGCATCAAAATCGGCGGCAAGATTCTTGTGCCGAAGATGCGGCTCATCGAGTTCATCATCAGCGAAAATAAACTGCCGTATAAGGCGGTTTGATATCAGAAAAGACACATTTGTATGGTAATATGATAGGTGCCGGCGGTATATCAAGCACGGACAGAAAGGAGTACATATGAAACAGATTACAGGCCACTTGGCCGAGAAAAACGGAAAATGGTATGCCGTCATCAACCTATACGCACCCGACGGTAGACGAAAGGAAAAATGGCATGGGCTGGACCTCGCATCCACGCCCGGCAACAAACGGGAGGCAAATAAACGCTTTGCCGAGGTCATATCCAAGTACAACGTGGGCGACCTTTACTTGGAGGAATCGCTCACGAAAGCGGAACTGGAGCGTAGGCGCATCGGCACTCTCCGCGTGGACGAGTATATGCGGGAGTGGCTGAACGGTCACAAATCCCAGGTCGCCATCACCACCTACAACGCTTACGATTCTCTCATTGGCGCACATATCACGGCTTACTTCTCAAAACTCGGTATGAGCATTTCGGAGATCACCGGAGACGAGATCAACGACTTCTACGCTTTCCTGTACGAACAAGGGCTGAAGGGGGCGACGGCGCAGAGAAACCATTCGCTCCTTCACCTGGCGTTCAAGAGCGCCGTCAAGCGAAGAATTCTGCAGGTGAATCCCTGCGACCAGGCAGACCGCCCACGCTCCACACAGTATATAGCGAGTTACTTCAACGCTGAAGATCTCAAGCGGCTGATGGATGGCTTGGGCGGTGATCCGATGCGTATCCCTGTGATTTTAACCGCTTACTACGGCCTTCGCCGGAGCGAAGTCCTCGGCATCAAGTGGAGTGCCGTAGACTTTGCGGAGAAGAAGATCAGCATCTGTCACAAAATCATCGAGGACGGCAACGAACTGCGAGGGCTGGACGTCATGAAGACGAAATCCTCCTACCGCACGCTTCCGTTGATTCCGTTCATCGAGGAGATTTTGCTTGCCGAGAGGGAGAAACAAGCGGAGATGCAGACGGTGCTACGCGGTGCCTACAACAAGAAATACACCGACTACGTGTGCGTTGACGCGATAGGAAACCTCATCAGCCCGCAGTACATCACCACGCATTTTCCCATCATTCTGAACCGCCTGGGGATGAAGAAGATCCGCTTTCACGACCTTCGCCACTCCTGCGCTTCCTTAATGCTCGCAAACGGCGTTCCGATGAAGATGATACAGGATTGGCTCGGTCACTCCAATATGTCCACCACCGCGAATATTTACAGCCACGTAGACAGCGCCAGCAAACTTGCCTTGGCACAGGTCATCGGTGCGGTTCTGGGAAAAGAAAAAGAGCAGAACCACGAATGATTCTGCCCGGTTTTGGCGGAGGGTGTGAGATTCGAACTCACGCGCCGTTGCCGGCAAACGGTTTTTCAAGAAAAGACAGTCTTTCGGTACTTAACGGCGTTTAACAAAAGTTAACGGAAGATAGCGGAAACCCATGCGGTACAAGGACTTTCGCGCTTTTATGTTCGAACAGCCGAAAATCCTTATTTTACAAGGACTTTCGCTGTCTAACGGTTTGTCTAAAATTCATTAGATAAAGCAATAGAAACCGCCCTTTTTCACTCCGTCTGGCAATCCCGAAATTGCCCCGGCTTTCACCCAAGCGGACGAAAAAAAGTGTGGTTTGCTGCTTATTTCATCACCATCATTATACCATAAACGCAGAGAAATTGCAAGCGGGTCGTTCCGTTCGGAGCGACCCGCTTATTATCTCCTCACACGAACAAAACACGAAAGAAATACGAAAAAAAGGCGAAAAAAACACGAAATAATTGCGAAATACCTCTGCATTTTCTTTGACACAGGGAGAAAAGCAATTACGGCAAAATCAAATCCTCGATGGAACAATGAAGCACCTGCGCGAGCGCATAGAGCGTTTCGCCCTGCGCTTTGGAAAGTTCCACCGTGCCTTGCTCGTACGCCTTGATCGACCGCACCGGAACGCCGGAAAGCAATGCCAGATCGTTCTGCGACAGTCCTTTTGCGTTCCGCAATTCCTGTAAACGGTTTTCCTTCGGCAATCGCGCGGCGATCAGATCCACCGACTGCATCACGTCCATTTCGTGATACGGGAAGTAGGATAGGATCAATTCACTGCACGGGTAGTAGCGCAAAATATAAGAATAGGGTTTGCCGAGATACCACTGCGCGTATGCGAGCGTCCACCCGAGCCAATATTCCGGCGTAGCGGGCTGATTGTGTTCGTCGCGGATCGGATCCTCCCCGAGGATCAGCGCGAGCAATTCCGCAGCCGATTTTCCGAGAAGGTAGATCGGATTACCTTCTTCCAATGCGTGGCAAACAGGCGACGAGAGAAAACGCTCCGCAAAAGCGTTGATCTCCATGTGCGCATGGCACACGGCAAGCTCAAACAGATTGCCCATCGTCTCCTGCGCGGTTTCTACGTAATCTTCATTGTAAGCGCGGATCATCTTTGCTGACACCTCCT
>JAKSPH010000058.1 GCA_024404975.1 Clostridia bacterium
GATTGTCACGGTATCTCGTCATAACGACGGAGCCGACAAGAAGTCCTGCCGCGCGGAACGCGTCGATCAGACGGAGAACGTCAAGATCGTAGGTGATACCGAGATCTCCTCTGACCTTGTTTTTTTCGATATCGCAAGTGTTGATTGCGATAATGATCTCCGCTTCGTCGCGAAGTTCCGTCAACATACGGATCTTACTGTCGGGCGCAAATCCCGGCAATACTCTCGACGCGTGGAAGTCGTCGAACAGTTTTCCACCGAATTCAAGATAGAGTTTTCCGCCGAAGTGGGAAATTCTCTCCTTGATCTTCGCGGATTGCATTTTCAGATATTTTTCGTTGTCAAATCCTACGGTAAACATACCCCGTTTCACCTTCCCTTTTTTGAAAATATTAACGGTTGATATTTTACCACAAATCGGCTCGCATTTCAAGAGGAAAGAAACAATTTACGCGCGAAAGATTACACAAAAAAATGATGCTTTTTTTGTCGGTTTTCGCCAAAACTCAATTTCTTGTTTTTCGGGGATTGTAATTCTTTCCATTTTATGATAAAATGATTTTGTAATATCCCCATTTTTAAATAGGAGGTCTTATGGAAGGTGTTGACACTCTCCCGCAGAGCCGTTTTGACTCTCCGGAGTTTTCGGCTTCCCGCCGGAAAAAGGACGCAAGACGCGCTTTCCGCACCACGGCACTCGCACTGCTCTGCTATGAGTTGATCGTAAATGCCGCTCTGCTTCTCATCGAATTCATCGGCTCGGTTCTCGGCGTCGGGAATACCGAGTTCTATCAGCAGAACAGCGGTTCGATCAATCTTATATTATTTAACGTCATCCCGCTCTACGCCGTAGGCTTCCCGCTTCTCATGCGCTTGTTCCGTAAGAACTCGAAACGCCCGCCCCTACCGCAGATGCGCTTCGGCTTCGGCAAGTTTGCAGGTTGCTTCTGCATTGCCCTCGTCTTCGCGTTCGCAGGCTCACTCATCGGTCAGGGACTGCTCTCTCTTTACACGGCGCTCACGGGAATAACCGTCGGAAGTTCGCTCACGGCGACCTTCACGGACGTTCCCCTTTGGTTGGAATTCATTATCGCCTGCATCTGCGCGCCCATCGTGGAAGAACTCGTGTACCGCAAGTTTGTGATCGACCGCGTGGGAAGATACGGAGAAGGCGTTGCCATCGTGTTCTCTGCCGTAATCTTCGGTCTTGTACACGGAAACCTTGAGCAGATGTTCTATGCGGCGCTGCTCGGAATGCTCCTCGGTTATATCTACGTCAAGACCGGAAAGATCGTTCTTTCGATCCTGCTCCACGCGGCGTTCAATTTCTGGGGTTCCATCGTTTCGCAATTCGTGACGAATGCCATGAACAAAATCGCGGATCTCGATCCCAACGCGATCCTGTCCCCCGAAGAATATATCAGCTCGCTCATCGTTCTCGGCTACGAACTGTTCGAAGTTTTCGCCATTATCGCCGGTATCATCCTGCTCGTCGTCCTCATTGTCGGAAAGAAAATCAAACTGAACTCTTCTCCGCTTCCCGATATCACTTCCGGCAGAGCGGTTCGCGCGGCGTGGCTCAACCTCGGAACGTTTCTGCTCTTACTCTTCACTTTGGGGATCGTTGCGCTCTCCTTACTGCCATAACGGATCACTTCTCAACACTCCCGCTTTTCCCGGCGGGAGTTTTTTTATGCATAAACGGACGGCTTCTCTCATATCCATCTAACAAAGAACGGGATTTTTCCCAAAAGAGAGGACGGAATATGACTGAAAACATTTACCAAGACATTGCCAAACGGACGGGCGGAGATATTTATATCGGTGTCGTCGGTCCTGTCAGAACGGGAAAATCCACTCTGATCGAACGGATCCTGCACGAAACCGTGGTTCCCGGCATCGAAAACGAATACGACAGACAACGCACGATGGACAGTATTCCGCAGAGCGCTGCCGGACGTACCGTCATGACGACGGAGCCGAAATTCATCCCCGATTCCTCGGTGGCGGTCACCTTCGCCGGCGGGACGACAGGCAATATCAAACTGATCGACTGTGTGGGGTATCTTGTGGACGGGGCGCTCGGCACCTCCGAAAACGGTGCCGAACGGATGGTGAAAACGCCATGGTCGGAGGAAGATATTCCCTTTGCCAAAGCGGCGGAGATCGGGACGGAAAAGGTGATCCGCGATCACGCGACCATCGGTATGCTCGTTACGACGGACGGTTCGATCGGTGACATTCCGAGAGAAAACTACCTGCCGGCAGAGGAACGCGTCGCGAAAGAACTCACCGAGATCGGTAAGCCGTTTGCGATCGTGCTGAATTCCGCGCACCCCGAAGATGAGGAAAGTCAGGCGCTGGCACAGCAGTTGGAGGAGAAATACGGCGTTCCCGTCGCACTTGTGAACTGTCTGTCTTTGAATTCCGAGGACATCCGCGAGATCCTCGGCTTGGTTCTCGGCGAGTTTCCCCTGCGGGAACTGCGGTTCTCCTACCCCGAATGGCTCTCTGCCCTGCCGACCGATCACCCGCTTTGGCAGAAGATCCGCACGGACGTGGAGAGTTTTGCCGGGAAGGTGCGGAAAATCGGAGATATTGCCAAGTTTGCACCGACGGCGGAGGGCATCCTTGCCCGAACCGTAAGCGCCGGTGACGGTGTCGGAGAGTTTGAAATCCCGATTTCCGTGGAGGATTTCTACAAGACACTCTCCGAATGGTGCGGTGTGGACGTAAAAAGCGAAGCGGATCTGTTCCGCACGGTGAAGGATCTCGCCGAAGCCAAACGCGCGTATTCACGCGTGGAAAAAGCGCTTTCGGACGTCGCCGAAAAAGGATACGGTGTCGTGCTTCCTTCCCCCGAAGAACTCGAATTCGAGGAGCCGAAACTTGTTAAGCAATCTGCCGGTTGGGGTGTGAAAGTCAGCGCGAAAGCGTCCTCCATCCACATGATGAAAGCGGATATTAAGGCGGAGCTCTCCCCGGTCGTCGGGACGGAAGAACAGTCCGAAGAAGTCGTCAAATACCTCGCCGACGAATACGAGGAAGACCCGAAAAACCTTTGGAGATCCAATATGTTCGGGAAGTCGCTCTACGACCTCGTCTTTGACGGAGTGAACGCAAAACTCTCGAAGATCGGCGACGATTCCCGCGAAAAACTCGGTCATACGCTTGAAAAGATCATCAACGAGGGTTCAAACGGCTTGATCTGTATTCTTTTGTAAAGGGGCTGTCGCATTCAGCGCAGACCGGAAAAGCACGACCGAAAGGCAAATCGAAAACAACAAAAATCCGTAGTTTTCCATCTTTCAAAGGTGAAAATCCTACGGATTTTTTCATTTTATGTGCTTTTTCTATCGCCGCTTCCGGTCTCTGCCGTACCCTTGTACGGCTACGAGCCCGCATTCGACGATTCTGCATCCGAATGCAACAGTACCTATGAAAAACTGTCAGCGTTCCTCGCGGAAATAGGAAAGTCCGAGAGCCGCGGGCGCCTGACTTCCCTTCTTCTTCACGATGCTTGTGAAGATCAGAACCACGACCGTGATGACGTAAGGAAGCAGTTTCAGCAGTTCCTTTTGCGTCGAGGAACCGTTGAGGACGAAAGCGGCAATATAGAATCCGCCGAACACGATGGATCCGAGGATCGACACGTTGGGTTTCCAAAGCGTGAAGATAACAAGCGCGATCGCCATCCAACCGAACGCTTCGATCGTCGAGGCGTTCTCCCACGAACCTTTGAGATAATCCATGGTGTAGAACAGACCGCCGAGACCGGCGATGGAAGAACCGACGATAATGGTGAGATATTTATAAAGCGTCACGTTGATGCCGGCGGCGTCTGCCGTCGCGGGGTTCTCACCGATGGAACGGAGATGAAGTCCGACTCTCGTACGGTTCAGGACGAACGTCGCCGCGAGAGCGAGGACGATACCGAAATAAACGAAGAAACCGTAAGAGAGAAGAGCTTTCAGAATCCCGGGGGCGTCCGAATTGTTGACGAATCCACGGGAAATGACTTTTCCGGCGGCGTCAAAATAAGAACGGTCAACGTATTTATCCATGATCAACTGAGTCAATCCGGAACCGAACGTTGTCAAAGCAAGACCGGTAATATTCTGATTGCAACGCAGGGAAACTGTGAGCAGCGCGTAAATCGAACCGCCGAACGAGGAAAAAATGACCGAGAAGAAGATAGAAAACAGAATCAGGAGAATCCATGAGGGTTTGGAAGGATCGGAGAGCATTCCCTGATACAGAGCGATACCAAGGCAACCGCCCGCGGTTCCGAGACACATAATGCCGGGAATGCCGAGATTCAGGTGCCCTGCTTTTTCCATCAGAGTCTCACCGAGACAACCGTACAGGAAGACGATCGCGAGGGAAACGGCGCTGACAACGAATGTGACCATAATCAGTTTTCCTCCTTCGCTTTGGTTTTCGTTTCGTTTTTACGGAAAACAACCTGATAGGTGATGAAGAACGATACCGCGATAACGCAGAAATAAATGATACCGACGACGATGTTGGAAATAGAATCGTTTTCAAACGAGAAATTCATTCTGACTTCTTGCATTCCACGGTTTACGAACGTGATGAAGAAACAGGACGCAAACATAAGCAGAGGGTTGAAGCCTGCCAGCCATGAAGTCATAATGGCGGTAAAGCCCATATTGTTGGCGGATGCCGTACTGACGGTATGATTGATCCCGGCGGCAAGGAAGAAACCGACAAGCCCGGCAATGGCACCGGAGAGGATCAGCGTGCGGATGATGACCGCTTTGACGTTGATACCGATGTACTTTGCGGTATTGGGGCTTTCACCGACGACGGTCAGTTCATAACCGTGTTTTGTGTAGCGAAGATAGCAATACATCAGTCCCGCGAGAAGGAAGAGGACGACGATGATCAGAATATAGCGATTTCCGCCGATCTCGGGAAGATTGCCCGCGGAGAGAGGCGAGAGAACGCCGGATCCGCTCTTGACCCAGATCGTGATGAACATAGCCACAAGTCCCTGGGCAATATAGTTGAGCATCAACGTAAACAAAGATTCGTTGGTATCAAAGTACGCTTTGAAAATGCCGGGGATCGCCGCCCAAAGAACACCTGCCGCCAAAGAAGCAACGAGCATCAGAGGAATCAGAATGACGTTATTAAGATCTCCGAAATAGAACATACAGAAGATGGAAGCCAGACATCCCATCAAAACCTGCCCGTTACCGCCGAGGTTCCAGAACTTCATTTTGAACGCGGGGACAAGCGCGACGCTGACACCGAGCAGAAGCGCCATATCCTGCAACAGAAGCCAAATCAGACGTTTTGTTCCGAACGCGCCCGTAAACATGGACGCAAAGAAGTCGATCGGGGTCGCGTCCTCACCGAACGCCCAACAGATCAGCGAACTGATAAGGAAACCCGCCAAAATGGCAATCGCATAGATTACCGCTTTTGTCTTTGTCGAAATATCCGTCCGGCGTACGATATGAAAGAGCGGTTCTTTCTTTTCTTTTTTCTGTTCCTGAACAGCCATCATGCCTTTTCTCCTTCCGCTTCGGTTTTCGTCATCAAAAGACCGATCTCGTCTTTCTTCGCCGTTCTGGCATCTACGGTTCCGGTGACTTTTCCGCCGTTGACGACCATGATCCGGTCGCAAAGCGCAAGAAGCACGTCGAGGTCTTCTCCGACGAAGATGACGGCGACGCCGTTTTTCTTCTGATCGGTCAGAAGGTTATAGATCATATAAGACGAGTTGATATCAAGTCCGCGCACGGGGTACGCCGCCATGAGGACGGTGGGCGCCGCCGCGATCTCGCGTCCGACGAGGACTTTCTGTACGTTACCGCCGGATAGTTTTCGTACGGAGGTATGGGAACCGGGAGTTGCGACCTGAAGTTCGCGGATGATCTTATCCGCAAGATCGGAGGGGGATTTACGGTCAAGGGTGATGCTGTGCCCTCTCTTGTAACTGCGGAGCATCATATTGTCCACGATGTCCATATTTCCGACGAGACCCATGCCGAGACGGTCTTCGGGCACGAAGGAGAGATGGATACCGAGTTCGCGGATCTCGCGGGGAGATTTGCCGCGCAGATCGATGACTTCGTCTTCGTTGAAGATGATCTCGCCCTCATCGACGAGATCGCGGATCTCTTTGGCGCTCTTTCCTTCGAAGGAAACGGGTGCGCCGTCTTTCGTATGGAACGCGCCTTCCGCCGCGAGTTCCGAAACGCGTTTGAAGGATTTATGATAGAAGGAAACGGGCTTGTTTTTCTTGGGGTGATAATAAGTGACCGTGCCTTCGCTGATCTTCTGCAGTCCCGTGATGGCTTCGAGCAGTTCACGCTGACCGGAACCGGCGATACCGGCGATACCGAGGATCTCTCCGCTCTTCGCCTCGAAGTTGATATTATCGAGCACTTTGATACCCGTGATATCGGTGACGGTCAGCCCCTTGATCTCAAGACGGGTCTTGGGGTCGACAGGCAAAGGACGGTCGATGTTGAGTTCGACTTTTTCGCCGACCATCATTTCGGTGAGTTGGCTCTCCGACGTCTCGGAAGTCTTGACGGTGGCGATATGCTCGCCTTTCCGGAGGACGGCGACGCGGTCGGAGATCTCCATGACCTCGTTGAGTTTATGGGTGATGATCAGAATGCTCTTTCCGTCGCTTCTCATCGCGCGGAGGACGTCGAAGAGTTTGCGGATCTCCTGCGGAGTCAGAACGGCGGTCGGCTCGTCGAGGATGAGGATATCGGCGCCGCGGTAAAGGACTTTCACGATCTCGACCGTCTGTTTTTCGGAAACGGACATCTCGTGGATCTTTTTATCACAATCTATATGGAAACCGTATTTTTCCGCCATGGCGGTAATACGTTGTTTTGCCTCGTTCAAATCGTACTTTTCATCCGTGATACCGAGGACGACGTTCTCGGCGGCGGAAAATACGTCGATCAGTTTGAAATGCTGATGGATCATACCGATCTTATATCGGAAAGCGTCACCGGGAGAGTGAATCTGCACTTCTTCCCCGTTGATGAAGATCTGTCCCTCGTCGGGATAGTAAATGCCGGCGATCATGTTCATCAGGGTGGTTTTACCGCACCCGTTCTCGCCGAGGACGGAGAGGATCTCTCCGCGTTTGACGTCCATGGAGACGTCGCGGTTGGCAACGACCTTACTGCCGAACCTCTTGGTGATATGTTTTAATTCGATGACAGTAGAATTATCCACTGCTTTGCCCTCCGTACATCAGAATTGGGAGTTAAAAAAGGGGTTAAATAACGGGACAAGGCGGAGTCGATAATGGCTCCGCCGGATCCCGTTTTTGGGGAAAGATTATTCAACAATAGCGGTGATACCGTCGATGATGAGATCGAAGTAAGGAGCAGAACGAAGTTCGCTCTCCGCATAATAGGTGATACCATTTTCGGTCTTGATAACCTGATGATCTTTTGCGTATGCTTCATCGAAGTCAACGTCAGCCTGGCAGGTGATAAGGTGCCCCTGCTCATCAGCGGTGAAATCAGCGAAGGGGTTCTGAGCCTTGTCGGTTACGGTGAAGGTGGAAACGTCGGAGACTTTGAGAGAACCGTCGAGGAGTTTAGCCTTGACTTCGGCAAGCTTTTCAGCGGTGCCGGCAGCGGCAGCGGGACCAAGGTCGGTCAAAAGAACGGATTCGGAAGAAATCGTGCCGACATAGTCATAACCGCCTTCGAAAGCAGTCTTGTTCATAGCGGCGCGGATCGCCATTTCGAAGTAAGGAACCCAGTTGATACGGGAAGCGACAACGAAGGTGGACTTACCGGTTGCACCGTTATATGCAACGTTGGGAATGCCTCTCTCTTCGCAAGCGGTGGGAGCGCCCATGGAGTCAGCGTGCTGAGAAATGAGCTTGCAGCCTTCGTCGATCAGCTTGAGAGCGGTGGTCTTTTCAGCGGTCTCGTCGTACCAGGAGTTGGTGTAACGAACGGTCATGGTAACGTTGGAAACCATGGATTTAACGCCGAGGAAGAAGGAAGTATAACCGGAAATAACTTCGGCATAGGGCCAAGCGCCTACGTAACCGATCTTAGCTTCTGCATCGGAGATCTTTCCGTCTTTGTCGTTATCGTAGAGTTCAAGAAGCTTCATACCTGCGGCAACGCCTGCAAGATATCTGCCCTCGTAGATGGAAGCGAACGCATCGTGGAAGTTGGCAACGCCTTCGGTGTGAGCC
>JAKSPH010000059.1 GCA_024404975.1 Clostridia bacterium
GAAGTCGCCCCGATGGGGCTAATGAATGAAACGGAGAGAACGGGAGAAACGGGGACTTCGCTTTTAAGCGCGAAACCCGTTTTTTTATTTTTCGAGATACCGTGCGAGTTCGTACAGAGCCGCGGCGGCTTGCTCACGGGTGAGCGCGTTGCGGTAAGTGCCTTCCTCGGTCTTGAAGATGCCGGTTTCCTCGACCGCCCCGACCTCGGATCTCGCCCACGCGGGGACGGACGAATCCGCCGTCGCAGCCGTGCTTTCCGTCGCTCCGATCAGATGAGAGAGAATGACCGATGCCTCGGCACCCGTGATCGGATCGTTCGGTCGGAAGTTCAGTTCCGTGCCTTCAAAAGCACCGTTCACAATGCCTTTTTTCTGCGCGTTCGCAACGTACACCCGATATTCGTCGGGAATTTCACCATCGTCGTCAAAGAAAGTTTTTGTCAACAATTGTTCGCATTTTACAGAACAAACCTTCATTGCCATGGAGAGAAATTCCGCACGGCTCACCGTTTCTTCCGGCGCAAAATACAAGGTTTCACCGTCCTTGAATCCGTGCATCACGCCGAGCGCGTCGAGCGTCACGGCGGCAACGTACGCGTCCGAATCTTCCATGTCCGTGTAGGTCACTTCGGACAGCCGTTCATCCACTTTGATGGATGCCTCGCACACGGTGGAGTAGTTGCCGAAGCAGTCGCGCAGAACGTAGCGGAAACTGTCCGTTCCGACCGTCTTTCTCTGCGGCGTGTAACGGTATGTGCCGGTCGTTTTGTCTGTCAGCGTCAAGGTGCCGGTTTTGGGGTAGGTCAGAACGATATACTCGATCTCGTCCCCCTCCGGATCCGTCCCGCCGAGTTGCCCGCGGATCGGGATTCCGCTCTGCGTGAGAAGCGCCGCACTCTCGGCGGCAACGGGCGCGCCGTTCACCTTGTCGAGAAATTTCATCTCGCAAGTCATAGTGCCGTTACCGGCGGCACCGGGAACGCAGAACGTGAAACTCGCCCCCGTGACCTCTGCCGAAGCAGGCACGAAACGGAGCGCCCCGATCGCACGGCGCGGGATCACCTCGTTTTCAACCACCTTTGTTTCGCCGAGGATCAGAACCCCCGCATTCTCATCCGGCAGGGTGAGGATCTTCACTTTCTTTACGCTCGGGACAGCGAGAAGTTGCTTGAAATCCGCCTCCGAGAAGGTCATTTTCTGTCCGCGAAGCCCGCTTTTGATCAGCCGGACCTCCCCGCAGAGGACATCGCTTGCGTAACCGAGCGAGGATGCGGCGACCGCGATCGGCAGACAGAACGTGAGAATTGCGATAAGTAAAACTGCTATCCTTTTTTTCATACCAACACTCCTTTTTTCTTTCTGTACAAGGGTATGCGGCGGCAGGAGAAAATATGAAAGCGCGTTTCGGTTTTTCCGAAATTCGAAAAAAATAATTAAATATTGACAATTACCGAAAGATGGTGTATAATACAGAAGTACTCTATTCCTTTGGAGGATAAATATGGACATCGAAAATAACGAAAACGGTGTGATTACCGTTGAAGCGCTTTTCAATACTTTGAAAAAGAGTTTCCTGTGGATACTGTTGTTTGCCACCGTTCTTGCGGGTGCAATGGGCGTTTATACAAAATTGTATGAAAAGACCGTTTACAGCACGAACCTGAGTTACGTGGTAAAGAACCTCCCCGACACGACGGGTAACGCGTATTTGAATACGGCATACGTTTCCGGTGCATCCGAAGTAGCGGAGAACTGCCTGTCCTACATTCAGCTTCGCCCCTCGATCCAGAAGATCGTAAGAGAGAGCGGACTTGCCGCAACGCTCGGCTTGACCGAAGAACAGACGATCGCCAAACTTGCCGGAAGCATCTCTCTCGAGCATAAGAACAACTCCATCTTCTTCTTTGTCAAGATCAAAGGATCTTCGCCCGAAGAAGTCAAAGTGATGGCAGAAGCAACGCGCAACGTTCTGACAAACCAACTCAACAGCCTGTTCAAATCCAATGACGGAACCGCTTACGTTACCGTCGAAAGCCTGGATTCTCAGTTCGTAGTATCGTCCTCCCGTCCCTCCGCCGCCAAGAGAGCCGCTCTCACCTTCGTCGTAGCCGCGATCGTCGCATATTGCATCTTCTTCGCGTTTGATATGTTCGACAGACTTGTTTACGATGAGAAACAACTGAAAGAGAACTTCTCTTACCCCGTTCTCGGAACCATCCCCGATTGGTACACCGACGGAGAGAAACGCCATAAGCGTAACGCCATCGAGCGTCTGCTCCACCGTCCCTGCGTCGTCATCACCAAGGATTCCGAGCGAAACTTCAATCATAAAATGCTGTGCGATACCACTCCTTTTTCGGTGTCCGAAGCATTCAAGCAATTGCGTACCAACGTAGAGTATTCCAAGAGCAATGAGGAAACTCCCGTTTACGCCGTAACTTCCGCATATTCCGGCGTAGGTAAGAGCTTGGTACTCTCCAACCTCGCTATGTCCTTCGCGAACCTCGGTAAAAAGACCTTGCTCGTCGAATGTGATATGCGTCTGCCCGTATTCGACCGCATCTTCGGTACCGATAAGCGGGGACACGGTCTTTCCGAACTCCTCGCAGGTATCGAACCCGAACCCTCCAAAGTCATCTGCAACGTAGCGGAAAACTACGATGTAGTTACTTCGGGACACGTTCCCCCGAACCCCTCCGAACTTCTCGGTCAGAAGAAGATGAAAGAACTTCTTGACAAGTGGCGTGAAGAATACGATATCGTGTTCCTCGATATGCCTCCCATCGGTGCAGTAACGGATGCCGGCATCGTGGCAAATCTTATCACCGGCTATCTTATCGTCGCACGTTCGGAATATTCCGACGTTCCTTCGATCACCGAAATGCTCCACGCGTTGGAAAAAGTCAACGGCTCTGTCATCGGCTTCGTTATCAACGACGTATGCACGAAGGGAAGTACCAAATACTATTCCAAGAATTACGGAAAGTATCAGTACGCCAAGACGGACAAATAACATTTTGAGGAGGGCAGTTTCGTCTGCCCTCTTTGTATTTGAAAGGAAAACAATATGAAAAAGAGTTACGACGTCATCATCATCGGTGCGGGACCGGCGGGAATTTTCACCGCGATTGAGATGCTTCGCAATCACACGGAAAAGTCCATTCTGATCGTGGAAAAAGGAAAAGCGATCGAGAAGCGAACCTGCCCCAAATCCGCAACCGGAAAATGTATGAATTGCAAGCCCTGTGCCATCACGACGGGATTCTCCGGTGCGGGTGCGTTTTCCGACGGAAAACTCTCTCTTTGCTACGAAGTCGGCGGCGACCTCCCCGCGCTCATCGGCGAGGACTTCGCGCAGGAGCTCATCAACTATACGGATACCATCTACCTTGAATTCGGAGCGGATACCCATATCGAAGGTCTCGGACACGAGGAAGAGAAAAAGGAGATCCGCCGCAGCGCCATCAAAGCGGGTCTGAAACTCGTCGACTGTCCCATCCGCCACCTCGGCACGGAAAAAGCACAGCAGATCTACTTCGCCATCGAGCAGTACCTTATGAATAACGGCGTGGAGATCGTCTTCAACACCGAGTGCCTTGACGTTCTGATCGACGGGAACGAAACCTGCCACGGTGTCATTCTCAACGTCGGCGGAAAGGAAGAAACCCTCTCTGCGGAAGAAGTCATCGTCGCCACGGGCCGTCGCGGTGCGGAATGGCTTGAAAAACTCTGTGCCGATCACAACATCGCCCATCAGCCGGGAACGGTCGATATCGGTGTGCGTGTCGAAGTCCGCAACGAGATCATGGAGCGTGTCAATACGGTTCTCTACGAATCGAAACTCGTCGGTTATCCCGCCCCCTTCAAGAACAAAGTCCGCACCTTCTGTCAGAACCCCGGCGGTTTTGTCAGTCAGGAGAACTACGACAACAATCTTGCCGTCGTCAACGGACATTCCTATAAGGATCTGAAAAGCACGAACACCAACCTCGCGATCTTGGTTTCTCACAATTTCTCGACGCCCTTCAATCAGCCGATCGCCTACGCGCAGAAGATCGGTGAACTCACCAATATGCTCGGTGCGGGACATATCCTCGTACAGCGTTTCGGCGATATCCTCGACGGAAAACGCACCTGGCCGAAAGAACTCGTGCAATCGAACGTCAAGCCCACGCTTCCCGACGCGGAGGCAGGCGACATCACCGCGGCAATGCCGTACCGCGCAATGACGAACATCATCAATTTCATCAAAGCGATGGATGAGGTCGTTCCGGGCTTTGCTTCCTACGAAACCCTCCTTTATTCCCCCGAACTGAAATTCTACTCCAACCGTGTCAAGATGGATAAAGAACTCAATACTTCGGTCAAAGGGCTTCACTGCCTCGGCGACTCGTCGGGATGGACGAGAGGTTTGATGATGGCATCCGCCATGGGCGTTCTCATGGGCAGAACGCTGATGAAAAAAGAAAATGCCGCTGGATGAGAGAGCGTTTGCCGAAGCACGCCGCCGCGTTCTCGGTGAAACTACGACGTCGGGCGGGATCGGAACCCTCGGTGAAAAAGCACTCCACAGGATCATAAAACTGACGGCGGAACCGGACGAAAGCCGCCATGAGATCAAGGTTGCCGGTTGTGTTGCCGACGTGCTGAACGAAGACGGCATCACGGAGATACAGACGGCGAACTTTTCCCACCTGTTGCCGAAACTCCCGAAATTCCTCCCGCTCTGTCCCGTGCATATCGCCTATCCGTCGCCGAACGAGCGCTGGATCGATCCCGAAACCGGAGAGATGACCGAGCGCCGCCGATCGCCGAAAAAGGGAAGTATCGCCGACGCGTTCCGTGAACTCTACACCGTCCGCAACTGCCTGTTGGACGAACGGCTGACACTTTCGCTCGTTTTTCTCAACGTGGAGGATTACCGCCTGCGCAACGGTTGGGACAAAACGGGAAAACGCGGTTCGCATAAAGTCGAACGGCTGCCGCTTTCGATCGAAAGGCAGATCACGCTGAAAACCGCCGACGATTACCGCGCGGTCTTTCTCCCTGCAGACCTGCCGCGCCCCTTTACCGTGGGACAGTACCGGAAGTATTGGCATACGACGTACCGCGCCGCCTATACCGGCATCCGCATACTGACGGATCTTCACCTGCTTGAAAGAATCGGAAAGCAGGGCAGAGAGTATCTCTTCTCCGACGCCTCGGAGAATTCCGAAAGTTTATAATTCCGAAAACACGCGAGAATTAGGTTTTTTCGCGTGTTTTTTTATAAAGTGATAATATACATAATGCACAAAAGAGGAAAGTAAAAATTGTGCAAAACGACGGGGGGTATGTTTTTCAAAAAAACAATTTTAATGCTTGATTTGTTGCTTTTCGGGCGTTATAATCATTCATGTTAGGTAGTTTTGCCTAATAATTTATCTATGGAGAAACCTTATGAAAAAGTACGCACTTCTGCTGCTTATCCTCACGCTGGTCGTAGGTTGCCTCATGGCATTCTCTTCCTGCGGTGATAAGCCCGCACCTACCCCCGACGATCCCACCCCCGGCGACACTACTTGTGAACACGCATGGAATGCCGGCGAAGTTACTACTCCCGCAACCTGCACGGCTGCCGGTGTAAAGACCTTCACCTGCACGAAATGTAACGAAACCAAGACCGAAGCCATTGACGCTCTCGATCACGCATGGAACACCGACTTCACCGTCGATACTCCCGCGACCTGTGCAGCCAAAGGTTCCAAGTCCATCCATTGCGCTAACTGCAATGAGAAAAAGGACGTAACCGAGATCGACACCGTTGATCACAACTACGTTTACACCGTAACCAAAGAACCTACTCTCTTTGCGAACGGCAGCCGTCACGGCGTTTGCTCCGTTTGCGGAGGAGATGTTGAGGATAATGCGTACAGTTCTGTCGAAGAGCATATTTACTCTACTGAAGAAACTGGTCGTACCATGATCAAGAAGAACATCTACAATGATGTAATGAACGGCGGCGAAAAGCATTTCTATAACGGCAATGATCTGTTTGTGGAATACTCTCTTCTTTGGAACGATTCATTCAAGAATCTTTCTGCTGAAGGCGGTCATCCGATTATTGGTTGCCGAATCGGTAATGAAAAAGATTCTGACACTAGCGACTTCACTTGGATGTCTTTGAAAGACAATGCCAGCGGAAGCGACTGCGTTTATGCCGGTGGCTTTGAATACGGCAGTTTGACGACTGTCGAAGTCGGCCCTGCCGGAATGAACAAAGTCAGCCCCAATTACAGCGATTATCCCAACATCGGCGGTGCAGATCAGGCAAACCCCGAGTATGGTTGGCATAGAATCGGAATCAAGGTCCATCAGGAAGTTACCAATGAAGATGCACTGAAAGCCGATACTACTGCTGGTGCAACCAAGGCAACCTATTATATGTATGTGGAAGTATATCTTGACGGAGCACTTCTTTATAAACTTTCCGGTACCAGTGCAACGAAACTTCCTCCTGTAACGAATCTTCTCTTTACTGCGGAATCCGACGGTAATGGAGGCATTGTATATAACGATATCGGCGAGGAGAAGTACATCTTCATCCTTCGTATGCCCGGTTACTTCACTCTTGACGGATTCGCTTATCTCGTATATGCGGATTACTCCGCAACCTGCGGCACCGATTTCGTTCAGCAAGTAACCCGTGTGGATACTCCTGCTGCAAACACCTACACGGCAGCAGACGGTGCGGTTATTGATGCACCTATCTATTACAGCCTTCCTTGACGCTGATTCCTCGGCATAATGCAGGTGTTCCGTATTGGGAAATACCGATTTGATGCTTTGAAAAGCCGCCCCGCTAAACCGGGGCGGCTGAATCAACGAATGTTTTTGCTTTGATTACATTTGATTTGTGAAAACACGCGAGAATTAGGTTTTTTCGCGTGTTTTTGGGTTTCAAAAAATAAACGGTCAATCTGCACAAAAAAGCAACATAAGACTTGTTTATAACAACGAAAAGACAGAGCGATTTATAAAAAGCCGTGATAAATCGCTTGATATGTTTGCTTTTTTATGTTATCATTATGTGAAAAACAAAATTAAACAAAGGAGAATCTTATGAAAAAGACCCCATTGCTTGCGTTTCTTTTAGCGTTCGTTCTTCTGTTCTTGCCGATCAGCGGAATGGTTGCTACGGCGGAAGGAACGTCAAGCGACGCGACGATCCTTCTTCGCCGGGACTTTGAAGACGGCACATACGGTACGAGTACGCTCCGAACCGCAAATGCGAGCATCATCACGGAAGAAGACGGAAATAAGTATCTTCGTGCCGTAACTTCCTCGTCCAATGACTTCTATTATCAGATCCATGCGATAGAAGCCGGAGCGGGAAATTATGCGACGGATTCCTCGACATCAACTTCTCCCGATTACTTCAACACACAATCGATCATTCTTATGGTATCGCTCTCCTGCGGCGACTCTCCCATTTCGTTCTTTGTTCAGTCCAAGCACCCCGGCAAGAGCGCATCGACGGCTTACCTGACCGGCCGTGCCAACGGTGTTGTTACCACCAAGGGCGGACAGAAGCTCTGCACGTTGCAAAAAGGAACGTGGACGGCGGTAGCCATTGAGATCAATTTCAGTACTGGAAAGATCTATTATTACGTTGATGGAACGAAGACCTATACAGAGAATCTCGGAGCTTCCGACAAGAGAATTTCCTATTTCAACTTCGGCATCACCAAGTTTGAACCTGAAGCCGGTGCGGAACTCCGCGTGGATAACCTGATTGTCGGCTTCGGTACATTGACCGAGGACTACTTCAAGACGCCGGTAACCTTCCGTGTCGGAAAAACCACCGAAGTCAAGAAGTACAGCGGCACGCAGATCACCGTTCCCGAAATCGACGGTGTGAAAATGTATATGGCAACGATGGGATCGGTGCAGAAGAT
>JAKSPH010000006.1 GCA_024404975.1 Clostridia bacterium
AGATCTTCGAACTTCCGGAACTGAAACTTCTTGTCGATGCCATCCAGTCGACCAAATTCATCACAAAAGAAAAAAGCCGGGAACTCATCTCGAAACTCGAAATATTCGCCGGCAGGCATTTATCGGGCGACCTCTCCCGCCAAGTGTACGTGGAAGGCCGTGTCAAGACGATGAACGGAGCGGTCCTCGAAACGGTGGACGGCATCCACAACGCCATTCGCGAGAAAAAGCAGATCTCCTTCCTTTACTTCACGTATACGCCGCGAAAGACGCGCGAGTACCGCAACGGCGGTCATCCTTACGTCTGCTCTCCGCTCGCCCTTCTCTGGAACGACGAGAACTACTACCTTGTCGCTTTTGACGAGGCGGCAGGCGTCATCAAACACTTCCGCGTCGATAAAATGGAAAAACTGACGGTTACGAAGAACACGGTTCCGGACAGAGAAGAACTCCGCCGTTTCGATCCTGCCGTCTATTCCGAAAAAGCGTTCGGAATGTACAACGGAAAAGAGGAACTCGTCGTTCTCGAATGCGCCCCGCGCCTCGCTCCCGTCATCCTCGACCGCTTCGGCTCCGAGCCGACTTTCATTATGCGCGGTGACAGATTCCGCGTCGCGCTCAAAGTGATGGTCAGCCCCAATTTCTTCTCATGGGTCATGACGTTCGGTGCGGATATGGAGATCGTTTCTCCGGAGAGCGTGCGAGCGGAAATGAAAGAGAAGATCGGTGCGCTATCCGCGCTTTACGGCAACGGCAACACGATTCCCGGAGAAAAATGATGAAACGTTATTCTGTGCTTTTATTCGACCTTGACGGAACTCTGACCGATCCCGAATCGGGACTGATCAAATCCTTTGTTTACGCCCTCGATCACATGGGGGTGGATTACGGCGATCCCTCGTCGCTCAAACGCTATATCGGTCCGGCGCTGTATACGGAGTGGAAACGGGACTACGGCTTCAATGAGGAAGAAGTTACCCGCGCCCTCGCATATTTCAGAGAATATTTCGCCCCGTACGGTTGGTGCGATAACCGTATGTTCGACGGCATTCCCGAAATGCTCGACGCCTGCCGTGCCGACGGAAGAAAGATTGCGCTCGCGACGGCGAAACCCGAAGTGTTCGCAAGAAAGATCCTCGATATGTTCCGTCTGACGGAAAAATTCGACTTTATCGCCGGCGCGGTGGATGAGAAGATCCGTGATAAGAAGTGGGAAGTCATCGACTACGTTCTGACGCAGTTTCCCGACGTTCCGAGATCCGAATTCCTGATGGTCGGCGACCGCGTGTACGATGCGGAAGGTGCCGAAAAATGCGGGATCGATTCGCTCGGCGTGCTTTGGGGACAGGGGTCCGCGCAGGAGATCGCGGAAGCGCCGTTCCTTTCCTCCGTGGATTCCGTATCCGATCTTCCCGCCGCCGTCCGCGCGCTTGAAGAGAAATGACGCCCCCCAAAAAAAGACAATAAAAAAGACGGTGTTTGATACACCGTCTTTTTTGTCGCAAAGAAAATTACTTTGCTTCCTTGTCTGCCTTAGCGATAACTTCAACGCCCTTGTAGTAGCCGCAGTTTTTGCAAACACGGTAAGCAAGGTTGTATTCGCCGCACTGAGGGCATTTAACAAGGCTGGTAGGAGCTTCGAGTTTCCAAACGCTGGAACGTCTCTTCATTTTTCTCGCGTGAGAAACCTTCTTCTTCGGAACTGCCATTGATGATTACCTCCATAACATACGGATTTGCCGTTGTCTATTATTTATTATTATTTTTTTTCATATCTTCGAGAATCTTCGCGAGGGGCGCCAATCGGGGATCCGGCTCTTTGAGGGAGCAGGAACAGGTGCCTTCGTTCAAATTCTGTCCGCATTTGGGACAAAGTCCTTTGCAATCCTCACGGCAGAGGAACCGGACGGGAAATTCCATCTCCAACTGTTCACGCAGTTGTTCGTCCATATCCAGAAAACCGTCTTCAATGATGGCAAAGTCATCCAACTTGTCCTCGGTCAACTCACCCAAAAGATTTCTCGGTGCCACTGTTTTCTCAAGGTCAAGGGAGAAACTGCCTGTTACGGGAGCGAGGCATCTGCCGCACTGTGCGACGTAATCGACAGTGGCGTGGATGACCATTCTCATATAACCGGCGGTGTTGGTGATATCGCCCTTTACCTTCATGGGAGAAGGAAAACTCGTGCCATAAAGGAAACCGGATGTGTCGTCGGGATCAATATCCAGCGGCAACTCGTAATCGATGTTCAACAGGCGTTCGCCCGAAAGAAGCGGTCGAAGATCAAGTTTCACGCACGGATACCTCCCTGCCGCGATGCGCGGTATTCTTGACTTTCGGGCATAGTTTAGGCTATGATCCCAAAGTCGCACGATATATTATAATCTATTCCTGCTGTCTTGTCAAGGGCTTTTGCGATTTTTCGGCAGATTTTTTTCGTCAAACCACCGCCTTAAATATTTATATTATATAGAGTTCCTCTTTTCTCTTTACAAACCGGGAAAAATATGCTATAATTATGAGGTAAAAATCCGCATTTTGGAGCCGACCGTGAGAATTGATAAGTTTATGACGGAAGCGGGGCTTCTGTCGAGAAAAGAATGTGCCGCCGCCGTCAAGCGGGGACTGATCGCGATCGACGGTGTCCCGGCAAAGAACGCCGCAGATCACATAGATCCCGAAAAGGTCACGGTGACCTACCGCGGGGAAACCGTGGAGTACCGCGCGTTCACCTATCTTATGCTCAATAAACCCGCAGGGTACGTCAGTGCGACGGACGACAGATTTCTCCCTTACGTCGTGGAACTCGTGTCCCCGCAACTGCAGAAGATCGGACTGTTTCCCGCGGGACGTCTTGACCGCGATACGACGGGACTTCTCGTTCTGACGAACGACGGAAAACTCGCCCACGCCCTTCTGACGCCGCGCCATCACGTGGAGAAAAAATACCGCTTCACTTGCGAGAGTCCGCTTTCCCCCGACGCGGAAGCGAGGTTTGCCGCAGGACTCACCATCGGAGATTACGAATGTAAACCCGCCGTGCTTGAGGCGGATGCCGACCGCATGGGAGGCATCATCACCCTGACCGAGGGAAAATACCATCAGATCAAGAGAATGCTCTTCGCCGTGGACAACGCCTGCACTTCTCTGTGCAGGATCTCGTTCGGCAACATCCCTCTCGATGAAACCCTCGCACCGGGAGAATACCGTTTCCTCACCGCGGAGGAGATCGCCTCGCTCAAAGCGCAGGCATAACAAAGTTCAAGAGCCGAAAGGCAGAATATAAGGAGCCATTATGGAAATCATCAAAGTATTAGCCCAAGAATTCAATCTCAAGGAAAAACAGGTGGAAGATACCGTCGCCCTCATGGACGAAGGCAACACCATCCCCTTTATTTCCCGTTACCGCAAGGAAGTAACGGGCGGTCTTGAGGACGTCACCCTCCGTGATCTTTTCGACAGACTGACTTACCTTCGTAAGATGGACGACAGAAGAAACGAGATTTCCTCTCTGATCGACGGACAGGGAAAACTCACGCCGGAAATCACCTTCGCACTGAACAACGCAAAGACGCTTGTCGAACTGGAGGACATCTACCGTCCCTATAAACCCAAGCGCACGACACGCGCTTCCATCGCGAGAGCGAAAGGACTTGAACCCCTCGCACAGTATATCCTCGAACAGCGCGACGTTTACGAAACCCCGATCGACGTTTACGCGGAACAGTTTATCAGCACGGAAGAGGGTAAGGAAGTTCCCGATGCCGCCGCCGCTCTTCAAGGCGCTTCCGACATCATCGCGGAGGACGTTTCCAACGATGCCGAGATCCGCAAACTTCTCCGTGAATTCACGACCAATTACGGTTCCGTTACCACGAAAGCCGCAAAGGACGAGCCTTCGGTCTATGAGAATTATTACGACTTCTCCGAGCCGATCAGGAAACTCCGCGGCCACCGTGTCCTCGCCATCAACCGCGGCGAGAACGAGGAATTCCTCAAAGTTTCCGTCACCCTCCCCGAAGAGGACGGAATCGCACAACTCGTTTCCCGCGTCATCACTAACAAGCAGTCGCCCGCGCTCCCGTACCTTATGGCGACCTTGACGGATGCCTATGAGCGCCTTTTGTTCCCCGCGATCGAGCGCGAGATCAGAACCTCTCTCTTTGACGACGCAGCGGAAGGCGCGCTCAAAGTCTTTGCCGAAAACCTCCGCAACCTCCTTCTCGTATCTCCCCTCAAAGGAAAGACCGTCCTCGGTTACGATCCGGGTTATGCCCACGGTTGCAAACTTGCCGTCGTCGATAAGATCGGTAAAGTATTGGATACCGCCGTTATCTATCCCACGAAGCCGAGAAGCGAGATCGAAAAGAGCAAGGCGATCGTTCTCCGTCTGATCAATAAATACGGTGTCGACGTCGTTTCCATCGGAAACGGTACCGCGTCCCGTGAGTCCGAACAGTTCATCGCCGAGCAGGTCATCGCAGATCCCACCTGCCGCCGCGGTGTCAAATATACCATTGTTTCCGAAGCGGGTGCTTCCGTGTACTCCGCCTCTCCCCTCGCCGTTGAGGAATTTCCCGATTACGATGTTATGCAGAGAAGTGCGATCTCCATTGCCCGCCGTTTGCAGGATCCTCTGGCAGAACTTGTAAAGATCGAGCCGAAAGCCATCGGTGTCGGTCAGTATCAGCACGATATGAAGGAAGCGCGTCTGAACGAGGCACTCGGCGGTGTCGTCGAGGATTGCGTAAACGGTGTCGGCGTTGACATCAATACCGCCTCTTTCTCACTGCTCTCCTACGTTTCCGGTATCAATACCGCCGCCGCGAAGAACATCGTGAAATTCAGAGAAGAGAACGGCGAGTTCAGAAGCCGTGCACAGATTCTCAAAGTGCCGAAGATCGGCGCGAAAGCATACACCCAGTGTGCCGGATTCCTCCGTATCCCCGGTGCCGCCGAAGTGCTGGATTCCACGGGCGTACACCCCGAATCCTACGATATCGTCAGAAATCTCCTTGCGAGATTCAAATACACCACCGAGGACGTCCGTTCCGGCAATATGACCTTGCTCCGCTTCCAGGTTGAGAAGTACGGAAAAGCCAAACTCGCCGCCGAACTCGGTTGCGGTGAACCCACCCTTGAAGACATCATCAAGGAACTTGAAAAGCCCGGCAGAGATATCCGTGACGACGCACCCGCTCCCATTCTTTCGACCGAAGTCCTTTCCATCGAGGATCTCAAACCCGAGATGGTACTGAAGGGAACCGTCCGTAACGTCGTTGACTTCGGATGCTTCGTCGACATCGGCGTGCATCACGACGGACTTCTCCACATTTCCGAAATGTGCGACAGATTCATCAAACATCCCTCCGAGATGTACTCGGTCGGCGACGTCATCGACGTTCGCATCAAAGCGGTGGACGTTCAGAAACACCGCATCTCCCTCACCAGAAAAGGTATGGGCGATAATAAATAAGATAAAAGCGAGGTGCTACCGTGTTCGGATACGTCAAGCCGTCGAAACCCGACCTGCTGATGCGGGACTATGAGTTTTACCGCAGGACATACTGCGGTGTTTGCCGTGCCTTGAAATCCGAAACCGGCGCATTCTCCCATGCGTTTCTCACCTATGACAGTGTGTATCTCGCCTTGATCCGGATGCTGTATATCCCCGACGGGGCGTTCGGCGTTCGGAAGGTGCATTGTGCCGTCCGTCCGGTGCGCGGTTGCTACGCGCTCAAACCCAACGATGCCCTCACGTATACCGCGCGGGCGTTTATGTGCCTGTCGTACCATAAACTGTTGGACGACCTGCACGACGAACCGGCGGCGAAACGCGCCGCGATCGTGCCGATCCGCCCTGTGATGGCACGGGCGAGAAAACGTGCCGATCTGCCCGAACTCGATCGGATCATCACCGAGGAACTCGCCGCGATTTCACGTTTGGAACGCGAGAACTCCCCCTCCGTGGACGAGGGCGGGGAACACTTCGGCGCTCTGCTCGGCAGAGTCTTCTCCGAAGGACTGACGGGCGCGGACGCGCGGATCACGCATGAGATCGGTTTCCATCTCGGAAAATTCATCTACGCTGCCGATGCCGCCGAGGATTATGAGAAAGACAAAAAGCACGGCGTGTATAACCCCTTCGTCGCCCTGTACGGCGGGGACACGTTGACAAAAGAAAGCAAGACGGCGATCCATACGGGGCTTTTGCTGGAAGCCGAAGCGATCGGCAGAGCCGTAGAGCTTCTGCCGTTCGGAAGCCGTCAGACCATTGCCCGTCTGGTCCGCAATATCACCTACGACGGGCTGAAAGCACGAGTTGATTTTTTGATAAAGGAGGACGAATCCGTTGAAAGATCCCTATGAGGTACTCGGTATCGGCAGAGATGCCACCGACGAAGAAGTCAAGAGCGCCTACCGCACTCTGGCAAAGAAGTACCACCCCGACAACTACGGACCGGACAACCCCTTGAAAGACCTCGCGGAAGAAAAAATGCAGGAGGTCAACGCCGCTTACGACGAGATCCTAAAGCAACGCGCCGAAGGACAGGACGGCGGTTATTCTTCCGAAAATCAGTACTCCTACGGAGGGGACGAAAACCGCTCAAGCGGCGTTTACGCCGAGATCCGTCGGGCATTGAACGCCAAACGTTTCGGCGAGGCGGAACGGCTTCTGAATACCGTGGCAAAGGACGACAGAACGCCGGAGTGGCATTTCTTAAACAGCCTTGTCCTCGTTCGCCGCGGCAGAATGAACGACGCGATGCGTGAACTTGAGATCGCGTGCAACGCCGAACCCGACAACCTCGAATACCAAAAGGCGAAAGAGATGTTCAACACCAAGGCGCGCGGGTACGGAAGTACCTACTACGGCGACGGTCCTTCCCGTTCGGGCGCAGGCTGCGACGTGTGTGATATCTGCCTCACGTGGATGGTCTGCGACTGCATCTGCGATATGTTGCGCTGCCTATGAAAGAAACGAAAAAACTCACGCTCTCCTCTGTGATCTGCGCCCTCAACGTGGCGCTCCTCGCGCTCGGTGCGGCGTTCGAAACCCTGGATCTCACCATCTGCGCTCTGACCTCGCTCACGATCGTGTTTCTCTGTATCGAAGTGCGCGGTGCTTATCCGGTCGGCGCGTGGCTGGTCACCTCGGTACTGACCTTTATTTTCTTCCCCGGCAAAGCCATTTGGGCGGAATACTTCCTTGTGTTCGGAAGTTATCCGATCGCCAAAGACAAGATCGAGCGGTTGCCGCGGGTGTTCCGCGTCCTGCTCAAACTCTGTTTCTTCTTCGTTTCCGTGACGGCGATACTCTGGCTGTTCGGCGGACTCTTCGGAATGCCCGTGTTCGGCTCGGAAGAGAACGTTTCCGAATTCTTCTTCGGTCTGTTTCCGAACCTCTCCTACGGCGTGAAACTCGGTATGATCTACGGCGTGTGCCTCGTCTGCGGTGTCGCCTACGATCTGTTCATCAACGTTTCGCTCCGTCTGTATTTTTGGAAATACCGCCCGAAGTTCGCAAGATTCTTAAAATGATTTTTCTCTCTGAAAGGATTTCTATATGACAAAAGTCGGATTTGTTTCCCTCGGTTGCTCCAAGAACCTCGTGGACACCGAAGTAATGCTCCGCAACCTTCACGATGCCGGTTTCGAGATCACGCCGGAGGAAACCGAAGCGGAGATCGTCGTGATCAACACCTGCGGTTTCATCGAGAGCGCGAAGAAAGAGTCCATCGACAATATTCTCGACATCGCGTGGCTCAAAAGGAACGGAAATTGTAAACATATCATTGCAACGGGATGCCTTGTCGAGCGCTACCGTGAAGAAGTGATGAAAGAGATGCCCGAAGTTGATGCGCTGATCGGTGTCGGCTCGCTCTCCCATATCGCCGATGCCTGCCGCGCCGTAATGCGCGGGGAGAAGTACGTTTCCTTCGACGATAAGGAAACCTCTCCCCTCGGCGGCGACCGCCTGCTCACCACGCCCGAACATATGGCTTATCTCAAGATCGCCGAAGGATGCGACAACCGCTGCACTTACTGTGCGATCCCTCTCATCCGCGGCAAGATGCGTTCCCGCACCGTTGAGGACATTGTGAAAGAAGCGAAAGACCTCGACGCGATGGGTGTGAAAGAACTCAACCTCATCGCGCAGGACACATCCCGCTACGGCTTGGATCTGTACGGCGAGTACAGCCTTGTCCGCCTTGTCCGCGAGATCTGCCGTGAAACCTCAATTCCGTGGATCCGTCTGTTGTATTGCTACCCCGACAAGATCACCGACGAACTCATTGAAGAAATGCGGACGAACGACCGTCTTGTCAAATATATGGACATCCCCATGCAACATATCTCCGACCGCGTTCTTGACCGTATGAACCGCCACGGCGGCTCCGCGTTGATCCGTGAAACCGTCAAAAAACTCCGTGAGCGCGTCCCCGGTATCGTTCTTCGCACCACCGCCATGGTCGGCTTCCCCGGCGAGACTGAGGAAGATTTCGAGGAACTCTGCGCATTTGTCAAAGAGTCAAAATTCGATCGTTTCGGCGCCTTCACCTATTCTCCCGAAGAGGGTACGGCTGCTGCCGGATTCCCCGATCAGATCGACGAGCAGGTCAAGCAGGACCGATACGATATTCTCATGCAAACCCAACTTACCGTGACCGAGGAACTCAACGCGAAGAAAGTCGGAACCACGCTGAAAGTACTTTGCGAGGACTACGATGCCGTCGCCGAGGTTCACTACGGCAGAAGTTACGCCGATGCTCCCGACGTGGACGGTAAGATCTATTTCACATCCTCCGAACGCATCCCCGCCGGAACCTTCGTTGACGTCAGAATCACCGAAGCGATGGATTACGACCTTGTCGGTCACCGCATCGGCAAGAAAAAATCCAAATAAAAAGGAAAACGACTTATGAAAAAAAGCACTATGAATCTTCCCAACACGCTCTCTCTCCTTCGCGTGTGCCTTGTTCCCGCCTTCGTCCTCACTTTGATCTTTATGAGGGACGTTTCCGTATGGGGGCTCGTCATCCCCGCGGTCATTTATGTGATCACCGGTCTTACCGATATGCTTGACGGCAAGATCGCGAGAAAGTACAATCTCGTTACCGATTTCGGAAAATTCATCGATCCTCTCGCCGATAAGTTCATGGTACTCGCGTCCCTTATCTCCATGGATGCCGTAATGTTTCTGAACGGTGAGAATACCGAGGGTATCATCTTTATGTTCGTTGTCCTCGTCATCCTCTTGCGCGAACTCGGCGTTACCAGCCTGCGTCTTGTCGTCGCCGGAAAATCGGGTATCGTTGTCGCCGCAAGTATGCTCGGCAAGATCAAGACCGTGTCGCAGATGGCGGGTACGGTCATCATTCTTCTTGAATCCGTCATCCTTCCGTTCTGCGCGGAAAACCACATCGCCGCCTACGTTTGCATGGGGATCATGACGGTTACGACCGTGTTCTCCGGCTTGGACTACCTCAAAGCATATCTTCCGTACATTGATACCAACTCGTAAATAATTATTTACATACAGGAGATTCTGTTATGGAGTTTATGACTGAATATCTCGCAACACCGATCAAGGGGACTTACGATCTCATCGTCGTCGGCGCCGGCCCCGCGGGCTGCGGTGCGGCATTGGCTGCCGCGCGGAACGGACTTTCCGTGTTGCTGATAGAGAAAGCGAATTGCCTCGGCGGTGCTTGGGGCGTCGGCTTTATGAATCCTCTGTTCGACAGTGAAAACAAGGGAGGTATTCTCCGCGAACTGATCGACGATCTGACAAAAGAAGGCGCGTGGGGCGGCTTCCGCGGGATCAGCATCCATTACGAAACCATGAAACTTCTGCTCGACCGAAAGATGGCGGAAGCAGGCGTTACCGTTCTGACGAATACGAACTTCGCGAGAACCGTCCGCGACGGCAAGACCGTACACGGTGTCATCGTGGAGAACATCGAAGGCAGAAGCGCCTATTTCTCCGAATACGTGGTCGATGCGACCGGCGACGGCAACGTGTGCGCCGAGGCGGGCTGCGCCTATGATATCGGCGGTGAGCGCGGGTATCGCGACTGCCAAGCCATGACGCTGATGTTCCTCGTTTCCGGCATCCCCGAAAAATACAACGTGAGGGAAGGGCTGATGTTCGGTCAGATCCTCGCCCGCGCTTATGAGAAATTCGGTAAGGAATCCCCTTTCCAGAACCCCTATATCATCCCCGTGCCGAACGCGGGATTCGGAGTCGTTCAGTTCACTCACATGTACGAGTATAACCCGCTCTCCGCGACCGACGTGGCAAAGGCGACGGCGGAAGGCAGACGTCAGATGATGGAAGGCATGAAGTTCCTCAAAGCGTACGACGACGATTTCCGCGATATGGACGTGGTGTTCTCCGCACCCGTGCTTGGTATCCGAGAATCCCGCCGTATCCGTTGCGACTACACGCTGACGCTCGACGATCTTCTGTCGGGAAAACACTTTGACGACGGCGTGTGCGAGGTGGCCTTCAACGTGGACGTTCACAAGAACGATAAAGGACAGAAACTCATTCAGGTCAAACCTTATCAGATCCCGCTTGCGGCAATGCTACCGGTGGGATATGAAGGCATCGTGGTCGCCGGAAGATGCATCAGCGGAACGCAGGAAGCCATGGCATCCTACCGTGTGACCGCCGATTGCTTCACGATGGGCGAAGGCGCGGGACGTGCCATCGCCGAGGCACTCCGCGGTGGCAAACCTCTCCGCAAGCCGGCGGATCCCGAAGAGCAAAACTGAATTAGAATAAAAAAAGGAAACCGATGAGGTTTCCTTTTTTTATCTGTTTTGAAGATTATTTGGAAGAGTCCTGATTTTGCTTTTGCATATCCTTTTTCCGACAAAACAGTTTTCTGCGGAAGAGGATGACGTTCATCAGAAGGAATGCCGCCGCAAGAATGATCACCGTCGCGGTGGGGTTCTTGGGAGCGAAAGTTCCGAGGAGCATCATCGGGAAGCCGAGGACGATCGCAGGGAAGTTCTGATACACGAGGTTGTCGGAAGCCGGCGTTTTGAAATCGGGATCAAGTTCGCGCAGAAGAACGATACCGGTACTTGCCGTACCCGTGAGCATACCGTACATGACGAGGAACTGTTCTTCCGAGTAACCGGGGAAGAGGCGTTTTGCGACGAATCTGTTGTAGACGAAAGTGCTGACCGCACCGATGATACCGAGCGCGAGAAGGATCATCCAGTAAGAGGAGATGACTTCCAGACGAATGGCGGCAAGTCCCGCAACGATCATAACGTCAAAGAAGAAACCGCTGATACGTTTCATCAGGAACGGGTTGACGTATTCTTTTTTGATCACGCCGCCTTGACGGAGTTTCGAGATGAGGAAGGACGCGAGAGTTCCGAACAGAACGCCGAACAGGAAGTTGAATCCGAACAGAACGGAGCGTAGCGAGGGGATCAGAGAACCGAGCAAGTTCATAACGCCGTAGGTCAGAAGGTAAGTGCAAACGACAAGTCCGACCTGAATGGTCAGTTTGTCGATCGAACCGTTCATCGGGATCTCGTCGGGTCCCTGTACGTCACCGAGCGAAAGCGCGGGGGTATCCTCGCTCTGACGGTGGCGATTGTACTTGCGTTTGATGATTTCGAGGTAGATCACACCGCCGAGTGCCGCGGAAAGGAAGCCGAGCGCGGCGACCGCAAGACCGAAACTCTTACCGCCGACAAAGCCGTAATCATTTTCGTAGATCGCGCCGTAGTTGAGTGCCTGACCGGTACCCTGACCGTAACCGTAGGGTAGGAGGGTACCTGCGACACCGAAGAATTCGGGATCAATGAGAAACGCGTAGAACAGGGTGAGTCCGATGCCGAGCAGACCTTGCATCAGATAGGTGGAAACGGTCGTAACGCCGGTATTGAAAATCTCGACCGAACGCTCTTTCGTGAGTTTCTCTTTCGCGGGTTTGAAGGACGAGGCGATGAAGCCGAGTGCCAGACAATGGTAGGTGATGATCTCCATCGCGTTGGTGCCGTTGTAGCCAAACAGCGCGGTGTCAAGCAATCTCACACCGGCGAACGACTTGTAGATCGCATCCACGAGAAGCAACATGATACCGCCGAGTACGGAGGTCGGGATCAGAGAGTTTCGTAAAAACGGAATAGATTTTTTGATGATGTTCGCAATGAGCAAACTGAGAAGCAAAACGGCGGGGATCGCAATGGAAGTCCAGACTTCAGAGTCCCAGAAATTCATTTTCTTCACCTTCCTTTTTAGAGTGGTAATAAATATTCATATACTTCAAGGCGTTGAAGGTCACGTCGCCCTTGAACTGATATATGCTCTTCTGGTAGTAGAAATTGAGTTTGTTCTTGCCGAGTACGCTCATCGCGCTGATGTCCGAAAATGCATAGACCTGTCCGTCGATCTCCAGCCGGTCGCCGAAGAGACTGATCGCGGCGTGTTTCGAGATCTTCCGTTTCCTTTTGTAAGGGATGACCTCGGAGAATCTCGCCGTGTCGGTGAACATCGGCTTGTCGAGATACGCCGACAGATCAAGTGTGCGGACAAACGCCTCCTGCGCGTCGTACCATTCGCCGAAGAAGCGGTAGGGGAAGTCGAAACCTTCACCCGTCATCTGCTTATCTTCACTGTAACGCACGGTTTTTCCGCAGGTGTTGCAAGTAACAAGCCGACCTTTTGACGTAAACCTGGTAAGACCGCAATCCGGGCAGACGTAGAGTACGCGCTCCATGCGCTCGGCGGTCTTTTTGGATTTGAAAACGCCGTTCACGACGTTCTCATCCACGGAGAGTTCTTTCCGAACTTCACCGAGCAGTTGCTCATCGGAAAGTTCAAGATATTCTTCCGGCTCCATGACACGGCTGACACGGGCGGTCATTTTTCCTTTGCGTCCCGCACCTGCCCATCTCGGCTCCACACCGTACCCGCCTTCGATGCGGACGAAAGCGACGGGGAGCTTCAGACACTTGATCAAGCCGGAGATCGCGGGTTTCATGTATCCGGTACGTCCGGAATACGTGCGGTTTCCTTCCGGTGCAATGGCGATGGTACCGCCCTCCGATGCCACTTGACGGCAATTCAGCACGGCGCGCACGTCGGCGGTCGCCTTTTTGATCGGAATGGGTGCCACGAGATAGCGGATCAGAGAGGAGATCCATCCGTTGGAGAAGATGTCCTCCGTAGCCACGTAATAGACCGGTTGCTTGAACAGAAGACCGATAAAGAACTGATCGAACGCAGTCTGATGGTTCATCAGAATGAGAAACTGACGTCCTTTGCCTTCGGGAAACGGTTCTGCACGGAATCCGTAATGCAGGCGGGAATAGCAAAGGAGGGGCAAGGATACGAGATCTCTTACGACTTTATGACGAAAACGAGTCCATTTTTTACGGCGATTCCGTTTCTTTTCCATCAAATTGCCCTCCAAACTGAATTATATAACCGAAAAACGGAGTTCAGAACAAAGTTTTTTCTTCTAGAACTTCCGGGTGTGCGTTGATGTACCTGGTCCACTTGACATAACCGTAAGTGGTGTTGGTGAGATAACCGGCTTTCAGTACGAGAAGAACGTACTGACCGGAGAGAACGTTGATGACGGCTTCGAGGATCGCGCAGAGGTACCATGCCAGCCACTGTTCACGGAAACGGAAGAGGATTCCGAGACCGTTGAGGATGCCGACGGCACTCGCACAGGCGTCGAGATAGCAGACGATGACTTCAAGCGTTCTGTTTCCGCCGAACAGATCGGTGGACCAATTGAGGTTGGAAAGCAGGAATCCGATGCCGACGGTCCAAACGATGATGCCGACGATGAGGAGTGCTTCCTGCCACCCTTTCAAGGTTCTGACTTTGGTGATCTCCTCGTTCTCCGAATCCGGCTTTCTGTTCCAGTTGATGAAACTTACGATGTCACAGGGGAGCCAGAAGAGCAGTGTGGAGAGCATAGTGGCAAAGCGGTAGGCGAGTACCACGCAGATGAGGATCTCCGTGATCTCCACAAACACGGAAACGATAAAGTTCCACTTGGATTGCTTGGAAATGAGCAATTCGCAGAGAATGTTGAGCAGCGTGTCCGCGAGGTAGAGCGCCATGATGACGATACCGTTGACACCGTTGCAACTGTCCTCCGGGAAAATCAGAGAGAAGATAGCGGCGAGCGCCAGAATGCTGAGGAACCAATATTTCTCATACGCGGAGAATTTGTCGCGGAAGATGAGAATGATACCCAACCCGATCGCAAACAGACCGAGAGCCAACGCCGCACCGAACAGAGCGGATGCGTCATCAGCGGCGCGGTTGCGAACCTCTGCCGCGATCTGCGCCTCGGTCGGATGGTCGGCAAAGCCGATACGATCGCCGGTTTTCGCGTTTTCGTAAACGTAACCGATCCTGTGAGTTTCCGTCAAAGACTTCCAGTCCTCGTAGGAATACTCAACGTTCATAATCGTGCCGTCGGCACTTTCATATTCCACAAGGCATTTTGTGGAATCCTCGTCATACCCTTCTTCCTCGGGTGTCGCGGTTCTTTCAAAGTCCAGGGTTCCGACGAAACCGTATTCACCGACCGGAGCGAAGATCCGGAACAACCCTACTGCTGCAGAGCAAAGGCAGACGGCGGCACACAGGATCAGGGCGATGAAGCCGAGTCGGACGGTCAGACTGCTGTTTTTTTCTAAAATACGTTTCATTTGAACATCCTTTTTTATTTTCACATTTTAACATTTTATCGCAAAATGACACTTTTGTCAATAGATTATGCAAAAGAAGCCCCGTTGCGAGGCGAAAAAAGCGCACTCCGAAAGCGGATTGTTGACTTTTTTATGAACGTGTGCTAAAATAAAAATAAAAAGGAATTTGCCTTGAAACTCATCATTGCTTCCAATAATAAAAACAAGATCCGTGAGATCCGTGAGATCCTGCGCGATAAGTTCGACGCGATTCTCTCTTTGCGGGAGGCGGGGATCGAACATGAAACCGTCGAGGACGGGACCACCTTTATGGAAAACGCGAGAAAGAAAGCCGACGAGATCTGTGCGATCTCCGGAATGGCGGCACTCGCGGACGACAGCGGGATCTGCGTGGACGCACTGGGCGGCGCCCCCGGTATCTATTCCGCGAGATTCTCCGGCGAACACGGCAACGACGAAAAGAACAACGATCTTCTTCTCGAAAAACTGAACGGTGTCCGCGACCGCGGCGCACACTACACGGCGGCGGTCTGCATCTCCTTCCCCGACGGCACCCGTAAGGAAGCCGAGGGGTACCTCTTCGGTACGATCGGATACGAGAGGATCGGAAACGGCGGTTTCGGCTACGATCCGCTCTTCTTCCCGAAGGATTCCGACCGCACGCTGGCGCAGTTTACCGATGAGGAAAAGAACGCCGTCAGCCACCGCGGAAACGCTCTGCGCGCTCTTTTGGAAAAACTCTGATTTCACGAGGCGGTTATGCACACTTTCTTTGAAGTTCTCGAAATGCTCGGCATCGTGTCTTTCGCCGTATCGGGCGCCATGGTCGCCATTGATAAGCAGACTGACGCTTTCGGCGTGCTTTTCCTCGCCGTAACCACCACGTTCGGCGGCGGTATGACGAGGGATCTTTTGATCGGAAATATCCCACCCCTGTTCTTCTCGAACGGTGTCGGCATCCTCGTCTGTCTTTCGGTCGCCCTCACCGTCTTTCTCCTTGCGGCGGTGTTCAAAAAGCATTACATCGCCAAGGAAAAACTCATCTATACCGTCAACAACGTTTTCGATGCCATCGGTCTCGGCGTTTTCGCCGTCATGGGCGCGCAGATCGCCCTTGAAAGTCCCGATGCCGTCGTTTCTCACCCCGCCTGCGCCATCTTCTGCGGAATGATCAGCACTATCGGCGGAAGTATCATCCGCGACGTTCTTCTGCGCGATATTCCTTTCATTTTCTGTAAACGTATCTACGCGCTCGCCGCGCTGACCGGCGCTTCGGTCTACGTGCTTCTCGTGTCCGTCGGTGCGGATTCGGTAGCCGCCGCCACCGTGTCGGTGGTAACGGTCTTTGCTCTGCGTATGATGGCGACCGCTTTCAAGTGGAATATCCCGCCCGCCATCCGTTTCGACCGATGCGACACCCCCTCGGATCATTTATCCAATAAATAATTTGAAGAAAATTTCAAAAAGCCCTTTACATTTTTTGCGATTTGTGATAGAATACTCATTGACCTATGGCTTGGTGGCGTGTATGACCTCGCTCCGTTCGGAAGCATTCCCTGCGTAGCCCGCGTTTTTCACCCGCACGTTACGAACCGTCAGGCGAAACTATTATGAAAGGTGAAGAAAAATGATTTCCAAGGAAACAAAAACCGCCCTCATTGAAGCATACAAAATCAATGAGAGAGACACCGGTTCTCCCGAAGTTCAGATCGCTATTCTGACTGACAGAATCAATAGCCTTACCGAACACATGAAGAAGAACCCCAAGGACTTCCACTCCCAGAGAGGTTTGTCCAAGATGGTCGGCCACAGAAAGCAACTTCTCAACTACCTTGCTAAGAAGGATATCGAAAGATACCGCGAAGTAGTTAAGAAACTCGGTTTGAGAAAGTAATTTTTCGTCCGAAGTGGCAAATGCGGGAACGGTTTTGCCGTTCCCGTTTTTACTGAAATCCAAAAATCAAAAAATAAAAAACGCGCTTCGTCGGAAGTAGCATTTAATTTTGCCCGTGCCGTGACAGACGGTCAAAATTAAGTGCTGTGTTCGCCGATGCGCAGAAAAAAGAAAGGCGAAACTTATGGTAGAAAAATTCAAGACGTTTGACAACTACAAAGTGTACAAGTACGAACTTGCCGGCCGTCCCCTCGTGATCGAGACCGGTAAAGTCGCAGGCCTCGCCAACGGCGCCGCAATGGTTCATTACGGCGACACCACGATCCTGGCGACCGCCACCGCATCCGCGGCACCCCGTGAAGGCATTGATTTTCTTCCCCTGTCCGTAGACTATGACGAAAAAATGTATGCAGTCGGAAAGATCCCCGGCGGCTTCCTTAAGAGAGAGGGCAAGCCCTCCGAGAAAGCGGTTCTGACCAGCCGTGTGATCGACCGTCCCGTACGTCCCCTCTTCCCCAAGGATCTTCGTAACGACGTATC
This sequence comes from Clostridia bacterium, assembly GCA_024404975.1. Taxonomy (GTDB): domain Bacteria; phylum Bacillota; class Clostridia; order Oscillospirales; family CAG-272; genus UBA1740. The sequence continues at coordinate 17,142 of JAKSPH010000006.1, forward strand.
CCTCCTTCTTACGGTTATGTCCGTAGATCCCGATTGCTCTCCCGAGATCACCGCGATGATCGGTGCGTCCGTGGCTCTCTCCATTTCCGACATTCCGTGGAACGGCCCTATCGCCGGTGTGTTCATGGGTATGGTTGACGGCGAGATCGTAGTGAACCCCACCGCAGAGCAGAGAAAGAAATCCACTCTCGAACTCACCGTAGCGGCTTCCGAAAAGAAAGTCGTTATGATCGAAGCCGGCGCTAAGGAAGTATCCGACGAGGATATGTACCGCGCTATCATGATCGCGCACGAAGAGTGCAAAGGCGTTGTCGCCTTCATCAATCAGATCGTTGCCGAGATCGGTAAGCCCAAGTTTGCTTACGCATCCGGTGAACTCGATCACGATATGTTCGACGAGATCTTCGCTTACTGCGAAAAGAACGTGATGGAAGCACTCGACACCGATGACAAGAACGTCCGCGATGCCAAGATGCAGCCCATTATGGACGACATCGTCGCTACCTTCGAAGAGAAATACCCCGACATCAAGGTCATCCTTCCTGAACTCATTTATAAGATCCAGAAGAAGATCGTTCGCCGTTGGCTCCTCGTTGATAAGAAACGTGTAGACGGCAGACGTATGGACGAGATCCGTCCCCTTGCCGCTGAAGTCGGTGTCATTCCCCGTGTTCACGGTTCCGGTCTGTTCACCAGAGGTCAGACTCAGGTATTGACCATCGCCACTCTCGGCACTCTTTCCGACGCACAGAAACTCGAAGGCCTCGACGATGAGGACACCAAGAGATATATGCACCACTACAATATGCCCGGTTACTCCACCGGTGAAGCCAAGGCACTTCGCAGCCCCGGCCGCCGCGAGATCGGACACGGCGCTCTTGCTGAGCGTTCTCTCCTTCCCGTTCTTCCCTCCGAGGAAGAATTCCCCTACGCGATCCGCCTTGTTTCCGAAGTCGTTTCCTCCAACGGTTCGACCTCTCAGGGTTCTGTCTGCGGTTCCACCCTTGCACTTATGGATGCAGGCGTTCCGATCAAGGCACCCGTTGCCGGTATCTCCTGCGGTCTGATCACCGCCGAGGACGGTTCTTGGGATACCATGATCGATATTCAGGGACTTGAAGACTTCTACGGCGATATGGACTTCAAAGTTGCCGGAACTCACAAGGGTATCACTTCCATTCAGATGGACCTTAAAATCGACGGTCTTACTCCCGAAATCATCAAACAGGCACTTGAAACCACCCACAAGGGCAGAGATGAGATCATCGACAAGATTCTTCTTGCCGCTATCCCCGCTCCCCGTGCGGAAGTTTCTCCCTACGCTCCCAAGATGACGACCATGCACATCAATCCCGATAAGATCCGTATCGTTATCGGTAAGGGCGGCGAAACCATCCAGAAGATCACCGCCGACACCGGCGTCAAGATCGACATCAACGACGATGGCACCGTATTCATCGCCGCAGTCAACGGCGAGGCTGCTGCCAAGGCACAGGCGATCATCGAGGCACTCGTATTTGAGCCTGTTGTCGGTGAAACCTACACCGGTACCGTTACCAGAATCATCCCCATCGGCGCATTCGTTGAGTATGCTCCCGGCAAAGAGGGAATGGTTCACATCTCCAAACTTCAGAAGGAAAGAACCGAAAAGGTCGAGGACGTTGTCAACGTCGGCGACACCGTTCGTGTGAAATTCCTCGGCACCGATGAAAAGGGCAGACAGAACCTTTCCATGAAGGACGCTGACTGATTCCGGATAATAAATCCGGTCGAATAACAAAACTCCGCAGGACGAGCCGCGTGCGATTCCTGCGGAGTTTTTTTATTTCATAGCACTGTTTGACAAGAAAACTTTGCATTTTGCGCTTGAATACATAACTTTCACGGTTTTGCGAATACTCTTTGTTACCCGGAGTAAAAACGAAAAAAGAGGCGAAAACCGTGAAAAATTACGAACTGAATCCGGACGGCAACGACGAACCCATCCTCTTCCCGCCCGAACTGACACCGGGACTTCCCGACGTGGATGACCCCGCCGTCCCCAACCGCGCGTGGACGGAAATGAAACTCGGCAAAGACATCGACGAACTGACCGAGGAAGAAAAGCGCGACCTCTATCTCGGTCACGACAGTTATTTCTGATCCTGCTGACAGGATCGTTTCAATTCGCAAAAAGAAAACGGAGCTGCACGTGCAGCTCCGTTTTTGTTGGGGAAAGATTATTTTGCTTTTCTGTCGAGTTCCGCCTGTTCACGGGCGGTAACGGGTTTCTCTTTGATTTCGCCGGCTTTGTCGAGCGCGATCTTGGTGAGCAGAGGACCGACGAGTTCATAGATCAGGACGGCAAAGAGCGCAATGTTCCGGATGATGACACCGGCCTCGACGGCTTCCGGCGTACCGATCTGATTCATCGCGTTCATCGCGGTGAGTGACATTCCGAGGCACACGCCTGCCTGAGGGAGCAGGGTGATACCGAGATATTTCTGTACGTTGGGTTCGCATTTCATAAAGCGGGAGGAGTACTTTGCGCCTTCGATCTTGCCGAGCGAACGGAAGAGGATAAAGACGATACCGATGAGTACGATGTGCCAGTCGCGGAACACGGAAAGTTCAAGTCCCGAACCGGAGATGACGAAGAACAGAACCATGATGGGACCCGTCCAACGGTCCATTCTCTCCATGAGTTCTTCGGAGAAGTCGCAGAGATTGCAGAACACGGTGCCGAGCATCATGCAAACAAGCAAGGAAGAGAAGCCGACGGTCGCGCTTCCGATCGGGAAAGTGATCTTGGACAGCGCCACGGCGAGGAATACGAAGCAGACGGAAATGGACATTCTCTTGCCTCTTGAATGGAAGAAGCGCTCGCAGAGGTGGAAGATCAGACCGAGGAACGCACCGAGAACGAGGGAGAATACGACTTCAAGCAGGGGATTGACGAGAACGGAGATCATATCGATCGAGCCGCTTTCCAGCGCACGCGCGATACCGAAGGAAACGGCAAAGACCATCAGACCGACCACGTCGTCCAGCGCAACGACGGGAAGAAGGATCTTGGTCAGCGGACCTTCCGCCTTGTACTGTTTGACGACCATCAGCGTGGCGGCGGGAGCCGTCGCGGTCGCTACCGCACCGAGGGTAACGGCACAGGAGAGAGGTAGTTTTTCGGGCATGATAAAGTGAAGTCCGATGAGAGCGCCGTCAACAAGGATGCAGGCGGTCAGCGCCTGGAAGATCGCAACGACGACGGCTTGTTTACCGACTTTCTTCAGATCGGAAATGCGGAATTCGTTGCCCATCGCGATGGCGATGAAGCCGAGGGCTACGTCGGAGATGATACCGTAGGAAGCGACGTCGGCACTGCTGATGAATCCGAGACCGGGAACACCGAGTTGTCCCAGACAGTAGGGACCGATGAGGATTCCGGCGACGAGGTAAGCGGTAACGGCGGGAAGGTTCCATATTTTCGTTACGCGGGAGAACATAAGTCCCGCGAACAGAGCGATGGAGAGAGAGAGTAGTATTTGCATATATGTGCCTTTCGGGGAAATATAATTACTGAACCACAAAAACCGATTATAACAAACTCTACCTTAAAAGTCAATAGGAAAACCATTTTAATTTTGACATATTTTCATTCTTTTTCAAATTTTCTTTGATTTTTTTGACAAAATCTCTTGCAAAAATAAAATAAATGATGTATAATGGTGTCATTCTGTTTTTGAAGCGAGGCAACTATGGTTATTGAATCGACACGTTTGAAACACGTTCATTCCGACATTCGGGGACCTCTTTACGAGGAGGCACTGCGTATGGAGGCGGAAGGCACAGAGGTCCTGAAACTCAATACGGGAAATCCCGGGAAATTCGGATTTGAAATGCCCCAAAGCGTTCGGAAGGCACTCACTGAGCGTATGGCGGAGGCAGTTCCGTACTGCGACGTCCGCGGTATGAAAACCGCGCGGGAAGCCATCGTGCGTTACCATCTTTCAAGAGGAATTCAGCATATCACGCCGGACGACGTGTTCATCGGAAACGGCGTCAGTGAAGCGGCGTCCATGCTGATGACCGCCCTGATCGGAGAAGGGGATGAGATCCTCGTTCCGTCGCCTTGCTACTCCCTTTGGAGCAACAATGCCTATCTCTGCGGAGGGAAAGCCGTCTTTTACCGTTGCGATCCGGAAAACGGTTGGAACCCCGAAATAAGCGACATCAAAGCAAAAGTCACGTCCCGGACGAAAGCGATCCTCTTGATCAACCCCAACAACCCGACAGGTGCCGTTTATGCAAAGAAAACTTTGCAAAACATAGCACAGATCGCCCGCGAAAACCGCCTTGTGATCCTTTCCGACGAGATCTACGACCGCCTTGTTATGGATGAAACGCCGTTTTATTCGATGGCGGCGATCGCCCCCGATGTGCCTACCGTGACCTTCAACGGACTGTCAAAATCACACATCATCTGCGGCTTCCGTTGCGGCTGGATGGTGTTCTCCGCGCCGAACGGCGAACTCGACAGAGTAAAGGACGGCGTGCTGAAACTCGCCTCCATGCGCCTTTGCGGAAACGCGCTTACCCAACTCGTCATCCCCGATGCTTTGGCGGACTTCGAAAGCACGAAAAAGATGCTCGTTCCCGGCGGACGGCTTTACGAGCAGAGAAGGGCGACTCTCGAAGGACTGTCGAAAATCGACGGCGTGTCCTGCGTCCCCAACCGCGCCGCCATGTACACCTTCCCCTGCATCGACCGCGAAAAGTTCGATTTCAAGGATGCCGGCGATTTCGCCATGCAATTCCTGCATGAGAAACATATCCTTGTCATTCCGGGCGGAGGTTTCGATTGGACGGAGGATCTGCGCTTCCGCATCGTCATGCTTCCCGAACCCGACAGGATCACCGAAGCGATGGAGAAACTCAAAGATTTCCTTGATTCGCACAGAAAATAACACCGAAAGAGATTCACCCGATGCGGCGAATCTCTTTTTTATTGTCCGAAAGCCCTTGACTTTTGCGGAATTATACTTTATAATACAAGAGTAAATTATAGTGCTGATAAAGCAAAGAAAGGCATATCATGGAACGCACTTATATTAAAGACATTACCCCCGGTATCCGCAGAGTTTCCGGTTTTGTCGAGAATCTCCGCAACAAGAGAACTATGGCATTCATCGTTCTCAAAGACATCACGGGCAAACTTCAGGTTACTCTGGAAAAGGAAAAATATCCCGAACTCGCCGCGATCGTCGATACCCTGACTCTCAACTCGGTCATCACCGTTGAGGGCGAGGTCGTTGCAAACGAGTACGTCAAGATGGGCGGAATCGAACTTCTCCCCACCTCGATGACCGTGGAATCCATTGCCGAGGCACTTCCGATCAAAGCCGATTCCGATATCGACGTCCGTATGGACTACCGTTGGATCGACCTTCGCCGCGATCAGAACCAACTCATGCTCAAACTTCAGACGACCATGACCGCTGCAATGAGAGAATTCCTCCTTCAGCGCGATTTCGTCGAGATCCACACTCCCAAATTCATCGCCGCGGCGAGTGAATCCGGCTCCGAAGTATTCGAAGTCAAATACTTCGACACCAAGGCATACCTTGCACAGTCGCCTCAGTTCTATAAGCAGATGGCGATGGCGGCGGGACTTGAAAGAATTTTCGAGACCGGCCCCGTATTCCGTGCCGAGAAATCCTACACCAACAAACACGCGACCGAGTTCACCGGTTTCGACCTTGAATTCTCCTACGTCACCGGCGTCGAGGACGTCATGCACATGGAAGAGGAACTCATCGCTTACATGATGGCGAAAGTCAAAGCCGCACACGGCGATGCCATCAAAGCGCTCTTCGGAACCGAAGTGATCGTTCCCGCCGTTCCGTTCCCCAGAATGAAACTCAAGGACGTTTACGCCGAACTCGAAAAGAGATACGGCTACACCTGCCCCGATGAAGTCAAGGGCGACCTTACCACCGATGCGGAGAGAATGACCAAACAACTCTGCCAGGATATGTTCGGTCACGAATTCATCTTCATCACCGATTACGATGCCAAGGAGCGTGCCTTCTATCACATGAGAGATGAGAACGGCGTTCCTCAGGGATACGACCTCATCTGGCGCGGATGCGAGATCACGACCGGCGCACAGAGAGAACATCGCTACGAAGTATTGAAGAAACAGGCAGAAGAGAAAGGTCTCGGCAAGGACGTTGACTTCTATCTTCAGTTCTTCAAATACGGATGCCCCCCTCACGGCGGCTTCGGACTCGGTATCGACCGTCTTACCATGCTCTTCCTCGGTATGTCCATCAAGGAAGCGCAGTTCCTGTTCCGCGGTCCCAACCGTCTGACCCCGTAATCGCCCCCACAGATCAAAAACAGAAAGGATATCACCATGAAAATTGCATTGATCAACGAAAACAGCCAGGCAGCGAAAAACGCGCTGATCTGCGATACCCTTAAAAAAGTCGTAGAGCCGCTCGGCCACGAAGTATTCAACTACGGTATGTATGCCGCAGACGACGAAGCACAGCTCACCTACGTGCAGGTCGGAATCCTTGCCGCTGTTCTTCTGAACAGTAAGGCAGCCGATCTCGTCATCACGGGTTGCGGAACCGGTGAGGGCGCAATGCTCGCCTGCAACGCGTTCCCCGGCGTTCTTTGCGGACACGTCGTCGATCCTACCGATGCTTATCAGTTCACCCAGGTCAACAACGGCAACGCCGTAGCGCTTCCTTTCGCAAAAGGATGGGGCTGGGGATGCGAACTCAACCTTCAGTACGTCTTTGAAAAACTCTTTGTTGCCGAATGGGGCGGCGGCTATCCCAAAGAGAGAGCCGTTCCCGAACAGAGAAACAAGAAGATCCTTGACGAAGTCAAGAAGGTAACGCACAACGACCTGTGCGACATCCTCGAAAACCTCGACCGCGATCTCGTTCTCGGCGCACTCGCAGGCAAAGAATTCAAAAACTACTTCTTCGCCAACGCGAAAGACGAAAAGATCATCGCCACCGTCAGAAAGATCCTCGGTTAATGCCGTAAATCACGGAAATGGGAGCAGACTTCGGTCTGCTCCTCTTATTTTTAATTAAAAATCGTAAAATTTATGTGAACTCTTGCCTTTTCTCAATTTATATGCTATAATATAATGAATTAAAATATATCGGAGGATATTCTATGAAATGTCCCGCTTGCGGCAGCCGTGATTCGAGAGTGTTGGATTCCCGTCCCGTCGAGGAAGACGCCAGCATCAAACGCCGCCGTGAATGCCCCGTTTGCGGTAAACGGTTCACCACCTATGAAGTCGTGGATACCGTCCCCGTCACCGTTATCAAGAGAAGCGGAAAGCGCGAATTCTTCGACAAGCATAAACTGACGCTCGGCATTGCGAGAGCGTGTCAGAAACGCCCCGTCGATCCGGAGGAAGTGGCAAATTCCATCGAGTCGGAACTTCAGAACTCCATTCTGAACGAGATCACCTCCCGCGACATCGGCGATATGGTATTGCTCCGTCTGCGTGATCTGGATATCGTGTCGTACATTCGTTTCGCTTCCGTGTACCGTGAGTTCAAGGATATCGACTCCTTCATGGCGGAGATCCGCAGGATCAACCAGCAGAACCGCAGTAAGAAAACCGTCTCTCCGGACGCAGAGGACAAATCCGTTGAAAAATAAGGAGTACCGCCTCTTATGATGAAAAGTATGACCGCTTTCGGGCGGGCAAAAAGGGAGGGCGCGGAGAAAGACGTTACCGTCGAACTTCGCTCTGTCAATTCCCGTTTCTTCGATTGCACGGTGAAAATGCCACGCGCCTTCGCCTGCCTTGAAGAACGCATCAAAAACTACATTCAGAAAAACGCCGTCAGCCGTGCCAAGGTAGACGTGTACATTACCGTAGCGGAACATTCTGCTGCCGGTACCGTTGTATCTCTTGACCGCGGATATGCGGAGAGCTATCTCAAAGCGCTTTACGAACTGCGCGACACCTTCGGACTTCCCGACGACATCACCGCGATGAGCGTTGCGAGAAATTCCGATCTGTTCACCTTCGCGCGTACTGAAGAGGATGCCGAAGCGCTGTGGGCGGAACTCGTTCCCGTGCTTGACGAAGCCATCGCCGGTTACGTTGCCATGCGCACGAAAGAGGGGCAGAAAGCCGAGGCGGACCTCAAAGCCAAGGTCGAACTCGTACGTTCCTTCACCGACCGCGTGGAAGCCATTTCCAAAGAGGACACCGTCGGCTACCGCGACAAACTCGAAGCAAGACTCCGTCAGATCCTGAACGACAACTCGGTGCAGATCGACGAGAACCGTCTGCTCACCGAATGCGCCCTTTGGGCGGATAAGATCGCCATTGACGAGGAACTTGTCAGACTTCGTTCGCATTTCGGCGCGTTCTACGACATTGCCGCGCTCCCCGAACCGTCGGGAAGAAAACTCGATTTCCTGATGCAGGAAATGAACCGCGAAACGAACACCATCGGCTCCAAAGCCAATAACGCACGTATCGCAAGGATCGTCGTCGATATGAAGGGCGAACTCGAAAAGATGCGTGAGCAGATCCAGAACCTCGAATGATCCCCTTCGCAAAGGAGAAGAACAAATGACCAAATTCATCAATATCGGATTCGGAAATATGGTTTCCGTCAACCGCATCGTAGCGATCGCAAGCCCGGATTCCGCTCCCATCAAGCGTCTGATCCAGGATGCCAAAGAGGCGGACCGTGTGATCGACGTTTCCTGCGGCAGACGTACCCGCGCCGTGATCATCACGGATTCCGACCACGTGATCCTCTCCGCGATCCAGGCGGAAACCATCACCAACCGTCTGTCGAGCGACGACGAAACCGACGACGAAGAAACGGAAGAAGAATGACTTCTTCCCCCGAAACAGAATACATTAAAACGGAGATATAAGAAAATGATTCATCCTACCATTGAAGAACTCACCAAAGGAAAACTCAACCGCTACGAACTCGTTGTCGGCGTTGCCAAATGCGCAAGAATCGTGACCGATGAGTACATCAACATCAGAACCCGCGCACAGCGTCTGATCGACAACCACGAAACGGACAAAACTCTCGTTTCTCTCATCCCCGCGGAATACAGAGATGAGAAGGCTGTCGCTCTTGCCATCGGCAAACTCTCTTCCGGAAGATTCGAACTCAAGAGCGCAAGAGAAAACTGATCGAAATTTGAAATGTGCCGTGCCGTCCTCCGCAAGGGAGCGCGGTGCCGGAAAAGAAAGGTTGTGGAAGCGGTATGTTTTGCGAAGTATATATTCTCGATGCGCCGTTTTCCATTGACCGCGCCTTTGACTACGCGGTCCCGGAAGGGGTAACGCTCATTCCGGGAACTCTTGTCAAGGTACCTTTCGGCGCGGCGAACCACCGCCGTGACGCCATCGTCACCCGCGTCAAAGAAACGACCGATGCCAAAGAAACCAAGCCCGTGCATACCGTTCTTCCCGACCGATATTCGCTTTCGGAAGACATGCTCGGGCTATGCTTGTTTTTGAAAAACTATACGCTCTGCACGTTCGGTGAAGCGGTGCGGACGGTACTTCCGCCCGGCGCACTTTCCGAGAAAGCGAACATCCGCTACCGGCGCAGTTACCGCCTTGCGTTGAGCGAGGAGGAAACGAAAGCCCTCCTTCCCGCCCTCCGTTCCGACGGACAGAAGATCGTGCTGGAATACTTGCTCCCGATCGGAAACGCGGATGAAGAACTCGTCCGCCGATTGCCGGGTGTCACGGCGGCTCATCTCTCGGCACTTGTGAAAAAAGGAATATTAGCGCTGACCTCCGCCGAAACGATCCGCAACCCTTACGGCAATTTCGACGGCAAACGCGACACCTCCGAGATCCGGCTTTCCACCGCGCAGACGGCGGCGTTTGAAACCATCGAGAGTCTGCTTCTGTCGGGAGAACCCCGCGCCGCCCTGCTTTACGGCGTTACGGGAAGCGGTAAGACCAAGGTCATTATGAAAGCCATCGACCGCACGATCGAAGAGGGCAAGCGCGTCATTATGCTCGTGCCGGAGATCTCGCTCACCCCGCAGACCGTCGGCATCTTCTGCTCACGGTACGGCGAGCGCGTGGCGGTCATTCATTCCATGCTCTCGCAGGGAGAACGGCTTGATGCCTACCGACGGATCAAAGCCGGTGACGTCGATCTTGTCATCGGCACCCGCTCCGCCGTGTTCGCCCCTCTGCCGGATCTCGGCATGATCGTCATCGACGAGGAGCATGAGCATACCTACAAATCCGAAAACGATCCCAAATACCACGCGCGCGACGTTGCGGCATACCGCGCAGGGCAGAGCAAAGCGCTGATGCTCCTCGCCTCCGCGACACCGTCCGTGGAAAGTTTCCATAAAGCCAAAACGGGAAAATATACCCTCGTCCCTCTGCGTGAGCGATACGGCGGTGTCGGACTTCCGACCGCGTACGTCGTCGATATGCGTGAGGAACTCAAGCAGGGCAACACCTCTCCCGTCAGCCGCCGTTTGCTCGAATCCCTGAATCTCGCGTATGAGAGGGAAGAACAGTCGATTCTGTTCCTCAATCGCCGCGGTTTCCACAGTCAGATCTCCTGCAAATCCTGCGGTGAAGTTCTGCTCTGTCCGCATTGCTCGGTTTCCCTGACGCACCACAAGACCAAGAGCGGAGCCAAACTGCTTTGCCACCTTTGCGGCTACTCCGCGCCCGTGCCGAAGAACTGCCCCTCCTGCGGCAGTGAGAATCTCTCTTTCCTCGGCTTCGGTACGCAAAAACTCGAAACCGATCTTGCCGCTTTCCTGCCCGACGCGCGGATCCTGCGAATGGATGCCGATACGACCGGACAGAAAATGGCTTACGATAAAATGCTTGACGATTTCCGAAAAGAAGAATACGACGTCATGCTCGGCACGCAGATGGTCACCAAGGGACACGATTTCCCGAAAGTCACTCTCGTCGGCGTTCTCCTGGCGGATGCCTCGCTTTACGTCAGCGATTTCCGCGCCTCGGAACGCACGTTCTCCCTTTTGACACAGGTCATTGGAAGAGCGGGACGCGCCGGTGCCGGTGCCGCCGTCATTCAGACCTTCAATCCGGAAAACGAGATCATCCGTCTTGCCTGCAAGCAGGATTACGACACCTTCTACCGCGGTGAGATCGCGTTGCGGAAGGAACTGTCCTACCCGCCGTTCTGCGATATGGCGTTGCTCACCGTGACCTCCGAGGACGAGCGCGTCCTGTTTGAGGAAACCGGACGGTTGCGTGATCTGATGGAACAAAAGTTGGTATCCGATTACGCGGGTATCCCGTTCCAGGTGTTCGGCCCGTTTGAGGCGGCGATCTACAAAGCCAACGAAAAATACCGCCTGCGGCTCGTCGTCAAATGCAAACTCAACGCGGATTCCCGAAAATTCTTCCGTGAACTGCTCTGCCTTTACGCACCGAAAAAGAACGTCACCCTTGCGGTTGACCTGAATCCATTGACCGTATAAAGAAAGGAACCCCATTTCATGGCACTTCTGAACATTGTCAAAGAAGGAGATCCCACTCTCCGTAAAATTTCCCGCCCCGTTACCGAAATCACCCCCCGAATTCTGACGCTTCTGGACGATATGACCGAAACCATGCGCCATGCCGACGGATGCGGACTTGCCGCGCCCCAGGTCGGTATTCTCCGCCGCGTTGTCGTCATTGAAGTCGAACCGGGCAAGGTGTTTGAAATGATCAACCCCAAGATCGTTGCTTTCGCCGGTCATCAGGAAGGTGTCGAGGGATGCCTCTCCATCCCCGGTAAGGCGGGTATCACAAACCGTCCCGCCGCAGTTACCGTCCGTTACACGGACAGAGAAGGAAAGTTGATGGAACTCCGCGGCACGGAACTTTTGGCGCGCGCCATCTGCCACGAAACCGACCATCTTGACGGAAAACTGTTCATCGACGAGGGAATTCAGATCCGTCCGATCAAAGAAGAGGACTGACCCTCTATTCCCGCTTCATACGAAAGGTAATTTATCGTGAGAATTTTATTTATGGGTACGCCGGAGATCGCGGCGACCTGCCTGCGTACTCTGATCGAAAACGGTCAGAACGTCGTCGGCGCGGTCACGCGCGAGGATAAACCGAAGGGCAGAGGAAAAGTCCTCACCGCCCCGCCGGTCAAAGAACTTGCCATGGAACACGGCATCCCCGTGTATCAGCCGAAAACCCTGCGTGACGGCACGTTTGACGAAACGCTCAAAGAGATCAATCCCGATCTGATCCTCGTCGTTGCCTACGGCAGGATTCTTCCGCCCTCGGTACTCGATTATCCCAAATACGGATGCATCAACGTCCACGTGTCCCTCCTTCCGAAATTCCGCGGAGCCGCGCCCATGCAGCGCGCCGTGATGTCGGGAGATAAGGAAACCGGCATCACCATCATGTATATGGATGAAGGACTCGATACGGGGGATATTATCTGTCAGGAAGCGTTCCCCATCGGTCCCGAAGACGATTTTGAAACCGTCCATGACCGCTCCGCCGAACTCGGCGCGAAAATGCTTCTCGATACCGTCCTTGCCATCGGTCGCGGGGAAACTCTCCCGCGCACGAAACAGGACGACACCAAAGCCACGTTTGCTCCCAAGATCGAAAAAGAGGAGTGTCACATCGACTTCACTCGCCCCGCCTCCGTTCTCGATTGCACGATCCGCGGTATCACGCCCATTCCGATGGCGTACTGTTATCTGAACGGCGCGATGCTGAAAATCGTGAAAGCCGTCCCCGTGAAGGGCAACGGCACACCCGGAACCGTCCTTTCCTGCGACGGCATCGGGCAGGGAAGTTTCACCGTTTCCTGCGGAGAGGATGCCCTCAAAGTCACCGTCGTGATCCCCGAAGGAAAGGGAAGAATGACGGCGGGAGATTTCATTCGCGGCAGAAAGATCAAAGAAGGAGATATATTGAATTGATCGAATACGTTTTATACGTCCTGTTTCTTCTGTCCCTTTTGATTGCCTTGATCGCACAGATCCGTGTGAAAACCACCTTCAACCGCTATTCCAAACAAGCGACCGCCTCCGGACTTACCGCCGCGCAGGTCGCCCGTATGCTTCTCGACCGAGAGGGGCTTGAAAACGTGCAGATCTGCCGTGTCGGAGGGAAACTGACCGACCATTACGATCCGCGATGCGAAACGCTTTTCCTCTCCGACAGTGTCCATGATAACCGCAGCGCCGCCGCCATCGGTGTCGCCGCTCATGAAGCCGGACACGCCATCCAACACGCGAGAGATTATCTTCCGCTTACCTTCCGTTCCAAACTCGTTCCGGTCACGAACTTCGCGTCCCGTGCGGCGTGGGTGTTCATTATCATCGGCATCATTCTCTATGCCCTCTCGGAACTCGGCTATGCCGTAGCCCTCGTCGGTCTTGCCCTGTATTCCATGACCACGCTGTTCCAACTTGTCACGCTCCCCTGCGAGTTTGACGCGTCGGGACGCGCGATCCGTCTGATGAAGGATACGGGCTACTTTACGCGATCCGATCTCTCCGTTGCGAAAAAAACGCTCCGTGCCGCCGCCATGACCTACGTTGCGGCACTGTTCACCTCGATCCTTCAACTCTTGAGAATCTTCTATATGGTCAGAAACGTGCGAAGATGAATATCCGTGAAATTGTTGTCCGTTTGCTCGACGATTATGAGAACAGCGGAAAATATGTAAACCTTTCTTTGAATTCCCATCTGCTTGACGGCTTGGATACCGCCGACCGCGGACGCGTGACCAACCTGCTTTACACCTCTGTCGAGCATAAGATCACACTCGATTACGCCGTTACGACGTGGGGCGCCCGTTCCCGCGATGCCATTGATTCCCATACCCTCAACGTGCTTCGCGTCGGGCTTTGCGGTCTGTTCTATCAGGACAGGATCCCCGCGTTTGCTTCCGTCAACGAAACTGTGAAACTCGCCCGCCATCCGGGTGAGAGAGCCTTTATCAACGCCCTTCTGCGCCGTGCCGCCGCGGAAAAGGAAGCCGGAAACTTTCTCCCACTGCCGGATCGGAAGAAGAACCCCGCCCGCTATCTTTCCGTCGCGTATTCCTTCCCGCTTCCGACCGTGCGTCTGTTTATCTCTCTGTACGGTGAAGACGGCGCGGAGAGATTGCTTGCCCGCTTCAATGAGAAACCGTCCCTGACGGTCACCGTCAACACGGAAAAGACCGACCGTGAAGGGTATCTCAAAAAACTCAACCGTGAGGGCATTGCCGCCGAGAGAACGAAATTCTCTCCGAACGGCATCCGCATCCCCGACTCGCAGAATCCGAAGGCGTTGCCCGGTTTCGGGGACGGCGAATTTTTCGTGCAGGATGAAGCCAGCCAGATCCATGGAATGATCCTTGCCCCCGCCCCCGGAATGCGCGTGATCGACGTCTGTGCCGCCCCCGGCGGAAAGAGTTTTGCCGCCGCGCTCTCGATGAAAAACAAGGGGGAAGTGATCTCCTTCGATCTCCACGAAAACAAACTTTCGCTCATCGAAAACGGCGCCCGCCGCCTGGGACTTTCCGTTGTCCGCACCGAAGCGCGTGATGCCTTGGAACCGGACGAAACTCTGTTCGGCACGGCGGACCGCGTGGTCTGCGACGTGCCTTGCTCCGGACTCGGCGTTCTCGGAAAGAAACCCGACCTGCGCTATAAAGAGGAAACCGCGCTCGACACCCTCCCCGAACTTGCCCTCGGCATCCTCACGGCTTCGGCGAACTACCTCAAAGCCGACGGCGTTCTGCTCTATTCCACCTGCACGCTGAACCCCAAAGAGAACCGTGCCGTCGTGGATGCGTTCCTTGCCGAACACCCCGAATTTACTCTTGTACCTTTCGCCGTCGGACAGAAAAATTGCCCCGACGGAGATCTGACGCTCCTGCCCCACGAGGACGGAACGGACGGATTCTATATCGCTAAACTTCAGCGGAGAAATCAATTATGATCGATACCTATTCCATGAACCGGCAGGAACTCGAAACCCTCCTCGCTTCATGGGGACAGCCGAAATTCCGTGCCGCGCAGGTTTACGCATGGCAGAAGGAGGGGACCCCCGTCAGCGAGATGTCCAACCTGCCCAAAGCCCTGCGCGAGAAATTGCAGACCGAAGTGACCGACACCCTGCCGAAAGTGGAAGAAAAATACGTATCCGCCATCGACGGCACGGTGAAATACCTTTTCCGCCTTTACGACGGCGAGTGTGTCGAGAGCGTACTGATGAAATACAAGCACGGCAATACCCTGTGCATTTCCAGTGAAGTCGGTTGTCCGATGGGATGCCGCTTCTGCGCCTCCACCCTTGGCGGTAAGATCCGCAACCTCTTGCCTTCCGAACTGTTGGGACAGATCATCGCCGCCAACCGCGACAGCGGGGAACGCGTGTCCAACATCGTCATGATGGGCATCGGAGAACCGCTCGACAACTACGACAACGTCATCCGCTTTCTGAAACTCGTCAACGACGAGGAAGGATTGAATATCGGTTACCGGCACATCTCGCTTTCGACCTGCGGCATCGTTCCGAGGATCCTCGAACTCGCGAAAGAGGAATTCCCCATTACGCTCTCCATCTCGCTCCACGCATCCAATGACGAAAAGCGGAGCGCCGTGATGCCGGTCAATAATAAATGGAACATAGACGCGCTGCTCTCCGCTTGTGTCACCTACTACAAGACCACGGGCAGACGCATTTCGTTTGAATACACACTCATCTCCGGGAAGAACGATTCCGAGGCGGATGCCAAGGAACTCGGAACCCTTCTCAAAAACGCCTTCCGTGGGACAGGCGCCCCCATTCACGTGAATCTGATCCGTGTCAACGAGGTCAAGGAAACGGGAATGAAGCAGGGGACGGCGGAAGAAGCCAACCGCTTTGCCGAAACGCTCGGAAGATACGGCATCGTCGCCACCGTCCGCCGCCGTTTGGGTTCGGACGTGAATGCCGCCTGCGGACAACTTCGCCGTCAGCACAGGCAACAGGAAAACGAAGGAGAAAAGGATTGATCACAGAGAAAACAGGAAAGATTGTCAAAGGTCTCGGCGGACTGTTTGAAGTCCGCATCCCCGAACCCGACGGTTCGGTCACCCGCCTTTGCCTTCATGCGAAAAAGACACTTCACAGAGCCGATGAGAAACTTCTGATCGGCGATAACGTCAAAGTGTCCTCGGATGATTCCACGCCCGACGGTGCGGTCATTTCCGAGGTTTTTCCGCGTTCTTCCGCCTTGATCCGACCGCCTCTTGCCAATCTCGATCTTCTGCTCGTTACCTTCGCAGCGGAAAAACCCGAACCCGTGCTTGAAACCGTGGATAAACTCATCGCCATCGCGGAGTTCCACCGCATTGAAGTTGCCGTCATCATCACCAAGAGAGATCTCAATTCCGCCCTCGCGGAATCCTATGCGCAGATCTACCGCAAGGCGGGATTCCCCGTGTTCATCACGTCGAGTACGGCGGACGAAGGCATCCGCGAGGTGTCCGAATTCGTACATAATTTCACCAAGGGCGGAAAGATCGCCGCGTTTGCCGGTGCCTCCGGTGTCGGAAAATCCTCCTTGATGAACGCGCTTTTTCCCGACTTGTGTTTACAGACTTCCGCGATTTCGCAAAAAGTCGAGCGCGGAAAACATACCACAAGATCCGTCGAGATCTTCGATATGGAGGCAAACGATCCCGAAACCGGCTTCCTCGCCGATACCCCCGGATTCTCGCTGATCGATTTTGAACGGTTTGATTTCTTCGGGCTTGACGATCTGCTTTCGACCTTCCGTGACATCGCCCCCTACCGGGGAAAGTGCCGCTACGCGGATTGCGCCCACGTCGGCGAAAGTTCTGCGGAATGTGCGGTAGCCAAAGCCGCCGAGGACGGAGAGATCTCCCCCTCGCGTTTGTCCTCCTACCGCGCCGTCTACCGCGTGTTGAAAAACAAGAACAAATATAATTAAAAAAAGGCGGAGAATCCGCCTTTTTTTAATGGTTCAGACAGTTCAGACTGTGCCGGTGATGACAAGTGTCGAAACGCCGGGAGTGGTGCGCCACTCGCCGTTCGCCTGTTGGTCGTAGGTCGCCGCCGGAACAGTGATGACACCGGGCGCCGTCGTGAAAGTGCCGTTCGTGTAGGTGTACTGTCCCGCCGTCAGAGGAGTTCCGTTCAGCGTTGCGGTGAGGTTCGTCAGAACCGGATTGAAGGTATCCGTCAGCACGACACCGGTGTCCGCCGTTGCCGGAGCGTTTCCGTTGTTCTGGATGTTGAACGTGTAGGTCAGCGTTCCGTCCTCGGAAACGGGAACAGGCGACACGTTCTTGGTGATCGTGAGCAGGGGTCCCGTGACTGCGTTTACGGTCGCAACGTCCGTCAGTGTTTCGGCAAGGCCTCCGCCGCTCACCGTTACGGTGTTGTCGATCTCACCGTTGATTGCGGGGGAAGCAAAGCGGTTGGGCGTCGCTTCGTAGATGAGGAGAATATTACCGCCTGCGGGGACGGTAAGACCGTTCACCGTCAGAGGATCTGTCTGTGCGATGGCAGGCGTGGGTTGCAGAACGCCGTTGGAATACAGTTGGAGCGAGTCCGCGGTATACGTCAGAGGCGTTACCGGGGTACCGGTAGCCACGTACTGACCGAGATCGTCCGAAACCGTGATACCCGTCAGGGGATTGTTTCCGGAATTGACGAGGCTCACGACGTAGGTGGTATCTTCACCGATGCTGTACGTGTTGACAAGCGAGGATTTTCGGACGGTCAGAGGATCGAGAATTTCACCGACTGCAATATTGGAATTGACAGTCTGACCGTTATATGAGAGGGAGGCTTGGTTGGTAAAGGTTGCCAAATCGAATCACCTCAATAATTACTTCTTTGCGGTGTGAACGCCGCATTATCAGTTTATGAACGCTGATCCGAAACCGTGTGAATACAATTCGTTTATTTTGTCTTAAACTACTTGACAAACGCGGAAATATATGGCATAATATATACACAATAATAAAAAAGGAGGTTTTTTCCATGAAAAAGATTCTTTCTCTCGTTCTCGTCCTGACCCTTTGCTTCGGTCTGGTCGCCGTCCTCGCTTCCTGCGCACCTTCTGGTGAGTACAAAGACGTCCTCGGCGCCAGCACCTATGAGTTCAAGGGTTCCAAGTACACCTTCTCCGTCCTCGGATCCGATCCCGTAAAAGGAAAGTTCAAGATGGGTAAAGACGACAACGGAAATCAGACCATCACTCTCATCCCCGAAGGTGCTGAAGACGGAATTCCCGTTTCTTTCTCTACCGGCAAGGATGACAAGCTCGGCAATTACATCAAGATCGCAGGCGTTTCTTACTACAAGAAGTAATCCTTTTTGTAAACAAAAACACCGGGGTTCGCCCCGGTGTTTTTTATATGATTTTTTGATCGGTCAGAAATGTTTCCGCGTCGGCGGCATTCCCCGTGAAGCGGAAAGCGCGGATCCCGAATTCCCCGGCACCGCGAACGTTCTTCTCGCTGTCGTCGATGAACACGACGCGGGATTTGTCAAGCCCGTACCGCGAACAAAGGAGAGAGAAGATCTCCCGCGACGGTTTGACCGCACCGACTTCGGCAGAGAATACGCAACCGTCGAAGAGCCGGAGGATCGGCACGTCGGTACTGTGTTCCGCGAAGTGACGGCTGATATTGGAGAGCAGGTAGAGTTTTCTCCCTGCCTTTTTTATTTTTCCGATGAGTTCGCGCATTCCCTCGATCTCCGGCAAATTCTTTTGCCAGTTGTCGAGCGCGAGAGCGGCTGCGGGAAGGAGTCGGGCGGGGACGCGTCCCGCGACGTCGAAAAGAATCTCCTCATGCGTGATCGTTCCGTCGTCGAGCCGATCCCAGTATTTGCGGTCGAACAGAACCGAGCATAGCAAAGAGAAGTCCGCATCCGCGGGATCCAGAAACGGCGCGACCATCACGGACGGCTCAAAACGGACGAGGACTTGCCCGAAATCAAAGATTACAGCTTGACAGTTTTCCATACTTCAATCCAATTTTCTGACGGTGATTTTTCCGTCGGTCGTGCGGAATTTCAGCACGCCGCGCTCCCCGGTCAGGGCATACGTGCCGACAAGCCCGCCGTCACGGCGAACCTCGTAACGTCCGGAAGCCAATCCCGCGAGATACCCGTCCGCGGCTCCGTGAGAGATCTCAAAGGACACGTCGTCCCCGTCGGCGAATACGGCAAGATACTTTCCGATCCGCACACCGGTACAATGTTCTCCAATCAATCTTTCCGGCACCGGAACTTCCTGTGCGCCGTTGTCCGCAACGACGTAAGCCATGAGAAAATCATTCTCCGCGCTCGCGGTTTTCGGTTGGACGAGAACGCGTCCCCATTCTCTCGGTTCGGCACCGTTCGGCGGGAGAAGTGTCCTGCCGCATTCCGGCAGATAGAAGGTGCGTCCTTTTCCGCCGATTGCGGAAACTTCACAGTCATCTGAAAGAATATGCAAAGTTAAGTTTGCGTTTCCGTTGTCGATCTTCACTGTGTTCCCAACGATCTTCGGTTCAAACGGTGCTTGCAAAAGGTATGTTTTTTTGAAATCTTTGTCTTTTGCGACCACTTTGTCGCAGGTCAGGAACAACATGGGAACGCCGTCGTCTTTCGTAAAGACGGTCAGCATCTGCCGCTTGACGAGGTCGGCCGTACCTGCCGGATAGGCGTTCGTGATATCTCCGGCGAGATAGGCAAATTCCGCACCGCCGTCGGCATAATAACCGGCTCCTTTGCCGATCACTTTGGCAAAGTCGTATTGTTCACTCATCCACGGACCGAGGAAGGTCGATTCCGGAACGTATCTCTCGCCGCCGGAATAGAACAGCCCCTCGCGGTTCACGATCTGTTTCCATTCGTTGTACACGGGTTCTATTTCCGCGAGTGCGGGATTGTAGATCAGAAGTCCGTTGTGCGCCACCGTTGCCCGATGGAAGAAGTAGTGCTGATCCGATCCGTAACCCGAATACAGTCCGCCGTCACCGGTGAGCAGTCCCTTGTAGTAGAGTTGGAAGGTGCCGTGGTCGGCGTGGTCGTGGTTCGCCATAGACCTCTCGCCGATCTTCATATACGCGATGGCGGGACGGCGGTCAAAGCGGTTGCGCACGGTCACCGTTCCGAACGGATAGGCGGTTTCCGCGACCGTGGGAAATCCGTCGTAGCGGTTTTTCGCCGCGTTATTGTTGTCCGATGAAAGAATGAGAAATTCCGTAACGTTCACCTGCGCAACGCCGTTTCCGAATTTACGGAATCCGTCGGTGTAGTGTTTCGCCTGCGCGCGCAACCCCGCGTCGCCGTAGAGATGCCCGCATTGCAGAGCGAACGAGGCATAATTCG
Source organism: Clostridia bacterium (assembly GCA_024404975.1). Classification (GTDB taxonomy): domain Bacteria; phylum Bacillota; class Clostridia; order Oscillospirales; family CAG-272; genus UBA1740. Next base: position 37,501 of record JAKSPH010000006.1, read on the forward strand.
CCCCGATCTTGAGCGCATAGATGTCGCCGGTGAGAAAGGCGTTACCGTCCTCCGTCTCCTGCGCGAACATATTTCTCGCCACGGTCGCCTGTCCGTCGGCAAACGG
>JAKSPH010000060.1 GCA_024404975.1 Clostridia bacterium
ACACAAATTCTTAATTTAATTGTATATCGATTTAAATTGTAAAGAACTGTTTACGGTCTGCATCTTTCTCCACCGTGAAGAACGCACGGTATTCCGCGCGCTTGCGCACGATGTGGAGTACGGAGAGCAAAGACAGTCCGCCGAGGACGCAAAGTACGGGAAGGAGAAGATCTTTCCCCGTGGATACCGCGAGTACGGAGAGGACGATGGAGATTGAGTTGTTTGCAAAATGGAAGATCAGGGAGGGGAGCAGGCTTCCCGCCGCGAGGTCGATCATCGCGAAGAGAATACCGCTGACGAAGGCGTAGGGAATCTGAAAAACGGAGAAGTGCGCGGCGGCGAACACCGCGGCGGAGAGAAAGACGAATCTGCGTTTTGCGGTGTTTCCGTAAGCGACGAGCGGGAACGCGCGGAAGAGGAGTTCTTCACCGAAGGCGGGCAGAAGGGCACTTCCGAGAAGGAGGAGCCATACGTTTCCCGACGGAACGGCGGGGGCTTCCGCACCGAAGAGTCCCATCACGGCAGCCGTCAGATTTCCGAGGAGGAGATTGAGCAGGAGAAACAGCGGGAATAAAGGCAGGATCAGAGTAAGAAACGATTTCGGTTTCGCGAACAGTTCCCGGTAGCGGATCTTGCCCGTATCGGCAAGGCAGAACGTGCCGATGAAGATGGGAACGCCATACACCGCCGCACGGCAAACCAAGCCCATCGCATCGTAGCCGGTTCGTAAAACCACGGAAAGCACGGTCATCACAAGACAGAGGATGATCCAGAGATCGGCTTTTTTCACGGGATTCTCCTTTCTTTTGTCTTTGTTTTCCGAAGAAATCGAAACGCGCGTCCGCAAAGCGCATCTTGCCGGACGAAACGTCCGCTTCCGCGATTTCGACCGACAGGCGGTCGCCGAGTTTGTAGACGGTATCGCGGGAACGCAGGCAGAGCGCCTTTTCGTCAAAGGTGAAGAAGCCGGGCAGATCCGACACGGGGATCAGTCCCTCCACTGTGTTCTCCAACGTGCAGAAGACGCCGAAGGAGGTGACGGAGGTAACGACGGCGGGGTAAACTTCACCGATCCGTTCTTTCATATACAGAGTTTTGTAGAGGTTCTCGATCCTGCGTTCCGCGTTCAGCGCGCGGATCTCGGCGTCGGATGCCGCGGCGGCGGCACGTTTAGCGTAGGACTGATATTTTGACGTGGGCTGACCGCTGATGAGGGTTTTCCGGATACAACGGTGTGTCGCGAGGTCGGAGAGCCGTCGGATCGGCGAGGTGAAGTGACAGTATTTGTCGATGCTGAGTCCGTAGTGCCCTTTGCAGACTTCCGAATAGAACGCCTTGGACATGGAGCGGAGGATGACGTAGGAAACCGGCTCCGCGATCCCGCGGGTTTCGGCTTCGGCAAGGACACTGCCGAGCGCTTCGCCGGTCACTTTGTCTTTCGTGATAAACGAGGTATCGAATCCCGCGTTGTGCAGATAGCGTACAAGTTCTTCCGCTTTGTCGGGCGGGGGTGCTTCGTGCACACGGTACACGCAGGGCAGGTTCTTTTCAAAGAGCAGGGAGGCGACGCCTTCGTTCGCGGTGAGCATGAACTGTTCGATCATCTCTTCGGCGAATCCGCGTTCTCTGCGGACGATGTCGGTCGGCGCGCCGTCGCCGTCGAGCAGGATCACGGCTTCCGCGGTATCGAGGGCAACGTAACCTCTCGCTTTCGCTTTGTCTTTCAAGATTTGCGCGAGGACTTTCATTTTTTCGAGGGTGGGGAACACCTCGCGGTACTTCGGGTAGAATTCGGACGTCTTGACGTTTTCAAATAGGTCGTTGACTTCGGAATATACTCCGCGTACACGGCTTCGGATCACGGTGGGCGTGATCACGGTTTTCAGTATCGTGCCGTCCTCGGCGAGCGTCATCTCGGCGGTGAGCGCGGCTTTCTTCTCGCCCGCGTTCAGAGAGCAAACGCCGTTGGAAAGGCAGCGCGGGAGCATCGGAACGACTTTGTCCGTGAAATACACGCTTGTCCCGCGGCGCATGACTTCCCGGTCGAGCGCGGTCTTTTCGTCCACGTAGTAGGACACGTCCGCGATGTGAACGCCGAGCAACCAGCCCCCGCCCGCGATCCGTGCGAGGGAAACGGCATCGTCGAGGTCTTTGGCATCCGCGCCGTCGATCGTGAAAACGGTCTTTCCGGTGAGATCCTTGCGGTCCTCTTCACCGAGCGGACGTTTTGCCGCTTCTTCCGCGATCGCCGCCGCTTCTTCGGAGAACTCGGTTTCGATCCCGCATTCCGCGAGGATGGCGCCGTAATTGGCTTCCTTACTGTCCGCCTTTCCGAAAACGGTAACGATCTCCGCCGCCACGGGAAACAGTTTTCTGTTGAGTGAAACTCTGACCTTATCGCCGACTTCGGCACCCTCCATACGAAGGATGCGGGGGCGCAGAGAGATCTTTCTGTCGTCGGGAACCAGCACGTTTTCGCGGAACGTGTGTCTGCCGTGACGGACGGTTTCCGCTCTCACGGTGCCGATCAGTTCGGTGATCCCTTCGAGGATCCTTGTGACACGTCCCTCGGTCTTTTGCTCGCCGCGAAGCGTATAAGAGCGGTAAACGACCTCGACGGTATCTCCGCCGATGGCACCGCCCGTCTGCCCTTCGGGGACGAACACGTCGCGTTCCTCTCCCTCCACACGGACGAAGCCGAATCCGCTCGACGTGCCGGAGAAAACGCCGGTCGCGACCGTGCCGCCCGCCCTGTCCGCGCTTTTCGCGCGACGGATGAATCGGTCGGTGCGGTCAACGAACTTCGCTCCTTCGGTCCGGACACCGAGATCGGCGACCATTCTTTCGAGTGCCGCTTTGCCGTCCTGCTTCTTCTTGCGGTTGTGGACGGCGGCGCGTTTGGCAAATTTATTGAAATCTTTTTTGACGGTTTTCTTTTTCATATTGCCTTTCAAAAGGAAAAAGCCGAGCATTTCTGTCCGACTTTTTTCCGAAATTCGATTGTGATCCGACTCCGAATTAACCGTTGAATACGGAGGAGTAGCTGGAAAGAGATTTCCAGTAATCTGCTTTGGCAACGTAAGAGTAATCGGGTTGGATAACGTAGATCACGAGAACGGCGAGCATCAGAGCGACGCAGGCAACGACGGTGAGTTTACGGATGATGGATTCGGTTCTGCCGGATTTCTCTTTTCCGTAATAGGTTTCGGTATTACCGCCGACGATGGTAGAGGACAAACCGTCTTCGGAGGTTTTCGTCATAAGAACGGCTGCGATCAGAAATACTGCGGCAACCAGGAGAATGATCATCAATACGATCTGCATAGCGATAAGATTCCTTCCGGGATATGATTATGGATAAAAGCATTTTACCATAGTTTTAACGAAAATGCAAGTCTTTTTCAAAAAAAGATGGGGAATTTTTCACATACGCCCGCTCAGAGATAGTCGGCGATCTCTTTTCCCGTCCTGCGGATCTCGTCAAACAGTTCTTTTGTCGTGATGCGGAGCGCACCGTTGCCGAGAATGATCATCTGTACGGCGCCGTCGGAGGTCGCCACACGGACGAAGTGTTCCTTTGCGATCTCGGCGCTCGTTCGCTCGATGTAGGCATCGGCGGTCTGGCTTTCTTTGGTGAACACGATGGTGATGGGGCAGCACTCCTCGATGCTTCCGACGCCCTTATGCACGCGGTAGGCGTCAAAGACGAGAATGACTTTGATCTTGCGGTAACCGGCGTAATTGCAGAGCATACGGACGAGGTTTTCTCTCGCGTGATCGAGTGATTCCTCGGCGAGCGCCTTCAATTGCGGTTCGGCGAAAATGACGTTGTAGCCGTCTACCAGAAGATATTCTTCCCCCCGCGGCTTGAATTTTGCATGGGAAGTTTTCGGTTTTTGCACGTCGGCAGTGTACTCTGTCTTTTCCGGTGCCGTTCTGTGCCGGATCTTGCCGTAAGTTTTTTCGAAAAGGCGTTCGAGTTCGCGATCCTCTTCTGCCGTTCCGCGGTAAGTGCGGACGTTGGCACGGACGGTGCGGATCTCGCTTGCCTGTTCCTTCGTCAAATTGACACCGTCGGGAACGTGCATCTTTTCATCCGCTTCGCTCCACGGGACGACGAAACCGGAGCCGTTCGCGCAAAAGACGGAATCCGCGGGGTTCCTCTCGTCGAGTTCGGGATGGTAGGGGTAGGAAGCCAACACTTCCTCCGTGTTGTGGCACGGGGAATAGCCGTCGAAGTTGAGTGTGATCCGACCGGCACCTTTGGTGTAGGTTTTGAGATCCTCGGAATAGGTGCGGACGGTGGCGGCGGGGGCTCTGCCCGTCAGAACAGCAGTCGATCCCTCGGTTTCGGGACTGTCGAGTTCCGCCGCAAGGGAAGTGAGATCCGTCATCGCGTGTCCGAGATTCTCCGCGGGAAGTTCGATGCGGAAACGGAAATACGGTTCGAGCAGAACCGGCGTTCCTTTCATCAGACCCTGTCTTACGGCGCGGTAAGTCGCTTGACGGAAATCTCCGCCGACGGTGTGCTTGGGGTGCGCTTTTCCGGCGGTGAGCGTGATCTTCATATCCGTGAGCGGTGCGCCCTGCAACACGCCGCGATGGACCTTTTCCTGCAAGTGCGTGAGGATCAGCCGTTGCCAGTTCAGGGACAGTTCGTCCGTGGAACATTGGGTGTCAAACACAAGTCCCGATCCTTCCGGCAGGGGTTCCATCAACAGATGGACTTCCGCGTAGTGGCGGAGGGGCTCGAAATGTCCGGAACCGACCACGGGCGCGGCGAGAGTTTCTTTATAGAGGATCTTTCCCTGCACGAAATCGGCATCGTAACCGAACCGTTCGCGGATGAGGGATTTCAGAATCTGCATCTGGATCTCGCCCATCAGACGGATGCGGATCTCGCCGTGTTCCTCGTCGAAATCGGGATGGAGCGCGGGATCTTCTTCGGCGAGTTCAAGGAAGTTCGCGTAGCCTTCGGTAGCGCTGATCTCGCGCGGGAGAGAAACGTGGTACGTGAGGATGGGTTCCAGTGCGGCATCGGTTTCGTTCTGCTCCACGCCAAAGCCCTGCCCCGCGTACGAATGGGACAGACCGAGGACGGTGCATACGTCCCCGCAGGCGGCTTCCGGCACGGCGCGGAACTTGTCGGACGAATACAGACGGATCTGTTCCGCCTTCTCTGTAAACTCTCCGGATTGTAAACAATCCTTTGCTTTTAGCACGCCGCCCGTGATCTTCATGTGGGTAAGGCGGTTGCCTTGGTTATCTCTTGTGATCTTGAACACTCTCGCACCGAAATACGGAGAGTGAGCGACTTGCGGCAAAACGGAAGAAAGTCCGTGAAGAAAGGCTTCCACACCTTCGCATTTGAGCGCCGAGCCGAAGTACGCGGGGAAGATACGCCGCTTTCCGACCTCACGCGCGATGCTTTCGCGTTCGAGTTTTCCGGTTGAGAAATATTCTTCCATCAGCGTTTCGCTGTGTCCCGCCGCTTCCTCGGCGAGGGTTTCGTCCGGCAGGCAGAAGTCCTGCACGTCTTCCGAGAAGTTCTCACGCAGTTCGGCGCAGATCTCCGCGCGGTTTCTGCCCGCGATATCCGTTTTGTTTACGAAAATGACGGTTGGGATGCGGTGTGCCGCCAACAGTTGCCAGAGCGTTTTCGTGTGCGCTCTCGGCGGTTCGGTCGCGGAAATGACGAGGATACAGGCATCGAGAATAGGAAGCACCCGCTCGGTTTCGCAAGCAAAATCGACGTGTCCCGGTGTGTCGATCAGAACGATCTCGCAGTCGCCGACGGTGAGCCGCGCCTGTTTGGAGAAAATGGTGATCCCGCGCTCACGCTCCAGGGCCGCCGTGTCCAGAAAGGCATCTTTTTTATCGACTCTGCCGAGTTTCCGGATGGCACCGGCTGTGTAGAGCATCGCTTCCGTGAGTGTGGTCTTTCCCGCGTCCACGTGCGCCAGAATACCGACTGTGAGTTTTCTCATACCTTTTCGGCGGGATCCGCGGATGCGGTCCGGCACTTCCTTTCGTAGTGTTTGAGGGGGTCTTACGGAAAAGAGATTCTCTCCGAAACAGACAGAATCTCTTGACGGTTTTTATTTTTCGATGATATGTAGGGTGGGATTTACGATCGAGTCACACGCCTTCACCGACGTCTGACGGATATCCATCAGACGCATACCTATGTTTTCGATAATATTGCGCGGAGGCAGGGGCAGGGAGCGGAACTCCTTGGAATTGATCTGCTTTGACTTGGAAACGATGGAGATATAGCGATCGTACACGGTCGAGTTGAGGAGGCAGAACAGACCGAACGCCAGGCGCGTCGGGATTTCCGCGTCTTCCTTCTTTGTGTCGATGAAGTTGATCTTGTTGTGGGTGCTGATATAGCGGTAGTTCGGCTGACTTCCCGCGAGGTAGACGGATGCGTTGAGCGTTCTCTCGTCGCCGACGGCGGGGACGCGTTTCACAAAGATCATGTTCTTGTTTCTCTGCACAAGACTGTGCGAAACGGGAGCAATGTATTGGTACTTGCCGGACAGGGGATGCTTGACGATGCCGCCGGTCAGACAGGAGGGACGGATCAGAGGGACCGCGCCGTTCGTCGGCTCGGAGAGGAGGAGCCCCGCGCAACGGGATTCGAGGATCAATCCGGTCGACATTTTGAGACCGAGCGAGGAGAGCGTTTCGGGGAAGGAGGAGATATACTTGACGATCTTCGTGTCCTCTTCGCTCTTGGGCAAGGTCAGGGAACCGTCGGGTTCGTTTACGACAAAGCCATAGGGGAGCGAGGGCAGGACTTCCGTATGTTCCAGCGAACCGTCGTCCGTCGACGTGGAGATGGTGATCGTTTCAGGCTTTTCCCCTTTCTCAAACGCGAGGATCAAGTTCTTTTTGAGGGGAACGGCACGGTTCTCGTTCTTTTGTTTTCCGATGAACAGATGCACACCGTAGATCGCAAGGTTCTCGGCGAGTTCGCGGCGCAGACCGGTCAAGCCGGAAGCGGTCGCCACGGTCGTCGGAAGCATAATGACGAGTTGTCCCCCCGGTTCGAGGTGCGTCATCGCCATCTTGGCAAAGAGAAACGCCTCGTTGACCTTGATCTGGGTGACACCGCCGGCTTCCTCCGCCTCGTCGGATGCTTTTTCAAGCAACGCTTCGGGGGGATTGCAGATGATGAGATCAAAGGTGTCCGGCACGGTGTTGAAGAAATTGACCGTGTAGTGATTTTTGGAATCGAGAATGTAGTTCTCGTTGTAGACGGTGATATAGAGTTTCACGCCGTAGTCGTGACGTGCCTTTTTGCGGATGCGCTCAAGGTTGTCCTCCAGCATCGGAAGAAAGCGCTCGTCCGTTTCGTAGGCAGTGATGAAGATTTGCTTACATTCGGGAACCTCGCGGCAGATCCGTTCGATGAGCGCGGCGGAAAGGATCCCGGTACCTGCACCCGGATCGAGAATGGTATAGGCGGACTTATCCGTGCGCAGACGGAACATCTTTGCCATCAGAGCGGCGGTATCCCGTTTGGTGAAGAATCTTCCGAGACGGATATTCTCGGATTTGGATTTCTCACGGATGAGTTTGTTTGTATTTCTGCAGGCAAGGTTCAGCATAACGGTCTCCTTGACAGGGGTGTTTTGAGGGGATATATTTCTGCTTTGAATTATTATAGCATATTCTTATGTTTTTATCAAGTCTTTGAGAAAAGAAAAATAAAAAAGAATTTTTGCGGAAAGCGGATTTTTTTGCGGTTTCATCTTGACAATCGCGCTGCGATTTGCTATAATAATAGCCGTTATCAGGATGCGC
>JAKSPH010000061.1 GCA_024404975.1 Clostridia bacterium
CGTCCACATGGTATCGTCGTCATAGAGATAACCGGAGATCGCAAAGGCGAGGTCCATGGATTTCAATCTTTCGGTGGCGTCTTTGAGTTCGTCGTCACCCGACTCGAAGATCTCTGTATCGCCGTTGACGATATGGCAGAGGTAGGATTCCATAACGTTGCCCATATTATTGATATAGGGGTTGGCGCCGGTCGCGCTCTTCATGAGCCATGCACTCCAAAGGTCGGAAGTGAAGCGGATCTGAACGTAGGTGGAAATACCCTGAGGGGTGAAGTCGGAGAGGTAGTAGGTGTTACGTACAGGAACGTAATCCGCGTAGAATCTGCCGCCGATGAAAGCATACCAGGTGGGTTCTTCATCGTAGATGGCGAGAGCGACGGAGAGATAGTCACGGAGGATCTGTCTTTCACTTCCGTGTCCGGCGAGGGCGCCCTGTCCCGAAGGCGGGAATCCGACTTCCATGCCGGGTGCGAGTTTATACTGGATACCGCAGATGATCTCGGTCTTTTCGGTTTTGGTCAGAAGATCGTAGCACCAGTCGTAGACGATGGCGGAAACGAACATGGTGTATCCGTAGTAACGGCAGGAATCGTTGACACTCTCGATTTTCAGCGTGGTGAGGTATTCCTTCATCATCCGAATTGCCTGATAACCGTAAAGATCGGTTCCGTATACCTGATAAAGGAAGGCTTTTGCGATGATGCAACGGAGTTTTGCTTCGTTACAGTTGTGGGTTCCTTTCGGACCGTAGCGGTCGGATGAGTCCTTTTTGGACGTAGCGCCGAGGATCGCGGAATCGTATTCGAGAGCCGCGTTGATGACGCCCTTGAGTTCGTTCGCGTCCACGTCGTTCGCCATTGCCTCACGGATCGCGGGGAGATCGTCCCCCGTGAACAGAAGGCGGGGATGCTGTCCCGCTTTCGGCGAGGTGACGGGTGCCGCGTAAGCGGTGGTAGACATCTTGGTATAGGTCGTACCGCCGAACGAAGAAGCGGCAACGGCGTTGCTTGCGTTGATCGCCTCCGTCTTCATCGTGTTATACTCGGCGAGGGTAACGGACTTGGTAAGATAAGAACTGACACAGGTTTCGCAATATGCTCTTGCCTCGCCGGCTGAAGTTGCGGTAGGTGCTTTTACAATAATATAGTTTTCGGAATACGTGTGTTTACCGGTAGCGGCGACCGGCTCGGTTCTGGTGCCGCCGCAACGGTTGCAGACGAATTCTCTGGTTCCTTTCATCGTACAGGTCGGGTCCACGGTGATTCTTCCTCCATTCCACAAGTGACCGCCCTTTGCAGGGGTGATCTCGGTTTTCGTCGTGTTGCAGATCTTACAGGTAAAAAGTTTCTGCCCTTCGGTTTCGCAACCGTTTTTCACGACGTCCACACCGGCATCGTATTCGTGGTCGGTCTTGGGGATCGTTTCTTTTTTTGTTTCTCCGCATTTCGAACAAGTCAAAACGCGCTCGCCTGTTTCATGACAGGTCGCTTCTTTGGCTACTGACGTTTCTTTCCATTCATGCTCACAACCGCAACTCGTCAGCCCGAGTACGGCAACGGCAAGAATGAGAAACAGAGCGAAAAGAACTGTTTTCTTCATAATTCCGCCTGAGATTGAGATTCTAGTTGTTCTGATTATACCACAAAACGCAACATTTTGCAATACAAAATATTGTTTCACGCAAAAAAATAGCAAAATGCACAAGAGCATGCGTATTTCCGGAAAGTTCGGAACTTATTTTTTGTCGAGTTGCACACAGAAAAGAAAAAAGAACGGCAGAGAGGTCTGACCTCTCTGCCGTTCAAAACGTCGGTAACAACCGATCGGATCAATACATACCGTCCATTCCGGCACCTGCGGGTGCGGCGGCAGGTTTCTCTTCCTTCTTCTCATAGACGAGGGACTCGGTCGTGAGAACGGTGGAAGCGATGGAGGCGGCGTTCTGCAACGCGCTGCGGGTAACCTTCGCGGGATCGACGATACCTGCTTCCATCATATCGCAATCCTTCTCGTTGTACGCGTCGAAGCCGTAGCCGACTTTTCCGGACTCGCGGATCTTTGCGATAATGACGGAGCCGTCGAGACCTGCGTTGTCCGCGATCTGCTTCATCGGAGAAGTGAGGGCTTTCAGAACGATCTGCGCACCGGTCTTTTCGTCGCCTTCCAATCCGGCGATGACCTTTTCAACGGCGCTCATCACGTTGATGAGGGCGGTTCCGCCGCCTGCGACGATGCCTTCTTCAACGGCGGCTTTGGTCGCGTTGAGCGCATCCTCGATGCGGAGTTTCTTTTCCTTCATCTCAACTTCGGTAGCGGCACCGACTTTGATGACGGCTACGCCGCCTGCGAGTTTGGCAAGGCGTTCGAGAAGTTTCTCTTTATCGAATTCGGAAGTGGTGTTCTTGATGGCGGTGCGGATCTCGGCAACTCTGTCCTCGATGGCCTTTTTGTCACCGTAGCCGCCGACGAGAATGGTGTTCTCTTTGGAAACTTTGACCTGTCTTGCGCGTCCGAGCTGAGCGATCGAGGCATCTTTGAGTTCAAGACCGAGTTCGGAAGTGATGACTTCGCCGCCGGTGAGGATGGCGATGTCGCGGAGCATTTCTTTACGTCTGTCACCGAAGCCCGGCGCTTTGACGGCAACGACGGTGAAGGTTCCGCGGAGCTTATTGAGTACAAGGGTGGTGAGGGCTTCGCCTTCCACGTCCTCTGCGATCACAAGAAGTTTCTTGCCGGACTGAACGATCTGTTCGAGAAGGGGAAGAAGATCCTGGATGTTGGAGATCTTTTTATCGGTGATAAGAACGAGGCAGTCGTCGAGGACGGCTTCCATCTTATCGGTATCGGTAACCATATAGGGAGAGAGATAGCCGCGGTCGAACTGCATACCTTCGACAACTTCGGAATAGGTTTCGGCACTCTTGGACTCTTCTACGGTGATAACGCCGTCGGAAGTAACCTTTTCCATAGCGTCGGCGATCAGAGTTCCGATGGCATCGTCACCCGCGGAGATCGCTCCGACACGGGCGATATCGGCAGAGCCGGATACCTTCTTGGACTGTTTCTTCATCTCCTCGATAGCGGCGTCAACGGCTTTGAAGATACCTTTACGGAGAACCATGGGGTTGGCTCCGGCGGTAACGTTCTTCATGCCCTCTCTGATGAGAGTCTGCGCGAGCAAGGTCGCGGTGGTGGTACCGTCGCCTGCGGCATCGTTGGTCTTGGTAGCGACTTCACGGACAAGTCCTGCACCCATATTCTCGGCGGGATCTTCAAGTTCGATCTCCTTCGCGATGGTAACGCCGTCGTTTGTGATGAGGGGTGCGCCGAACTTCTTATCGAGAACGACGTTTCTGCCCTTGGGGCCGAGGGTGATCTTTACGGTGTCGGCGAGTTTGTCAACGCCGCGAAGAAGGGCGTCGCGTGCTTCCGTTCCGTACAAAATAACTTTAGACATAGTGTGTTCCTCCTGTTGATTAATCTTCGACAACCGCGAGAATGTCAGACTGTGCGACTACGGTGTATTCCACGCCGTCGATCTTCACTTCGGTGCCGGTATATTTGCCGGTGATGACTTTATCGCCGACTTTGAGCGTCATTTTTACTTCTTTTCCGTCGATCAAACCGCCGGGACCGACAGCGACAACTTCGCTGACCTGGGGCTTTTCCTGTGCGGAACCGGGAAGAAGAATTCCCGCTTTGGTCGATTCGACCGCTTCTACTCTTTTGATGACTACTTTGTCACACAAAGGTTTGAGTTTCATATCTGATTCCTCCGTATGAGTTTCATTTTGTTAGCACTTCTTGTGGTTGAGTGCTAATTTTTACATTCCCTATTCTATACTATGCGTGCAAAAAAATCAATAGTTTTTTCCAAATTTCACATTTTGTTCACAATTTTTCGTGTCAAGTGCTAATTTCGCGGAAGCGCGGACGCGGCTTTCGTCAATCCTCCGGCAGAAGATCCCGCCGCAGGAAATCGAGGATCTTTTTCTCCTCCCTTGACACCTTGACCTGCGACACGCCAAGGACGGCGGCGACCTCGCTCTGCGACAGATCGCGGAAGTAACGAAGGAGGATCAGCCGCCGCTGATTCTCAGGAAGTTTTTCGATCGCGAGGCGGAGCGCCAGACGGTCGAAGTTCTTTTCTTCCTCTCCTTCTTCGGCGACCGTACCGCCGAGGGTGAGTTCTCCCTCTCCGTCGTAGGCGGCTTCTTCAAGCGAACGGACGGGCGTTCCCGCAAAGAGTGCGGAGGCGGCTTCTTCCCTCCCCACGCCGACGGCATGAGCGACGGACTCGATGTCGGTCGGCTCTCCCGCGTCGATCCTGCGTTCCCGCTCAGCGTTGAGCAAGGCGCAGAGTTTTTTCTCTTCCCTCGATACTTTGATGATCCCGTCATCGCGGAGAAATCTCCGCATTTCCCCGAAGATCAGAGGGACGGCGTACGTCGAAAAGGTCGTTCCCCGCGCGAAATCAAACGTTTTCATGGCTTTGACAAGTCCGATCTCCCCGCACTCGAGCAGGTCGGAGAGTTCCGCGCGCCCCGTAAAACGCGAAGCGACGTGAAAGATGAGCGGACGGTTCAGCAGCACGAGTTCTTCACCCGCTTCGGGATCGCCCTCCCGCCAACGTCTGAGCAGTTCAAAGTTCTTTTCGTAAGCCGTTTTTTCCGTGTTTTGTGTCGTCATCGGCAAAAAATCCGGTCACGGGGTGAGTTTTTTCTTCATGATGACCGTCGTGCCGCGCCCCGGCTTACTTCTCACCGTCAGCGAATCGGTGTAACTCTCCATCACAAGAAATCCCATGCCGCATCTCTCGTCCTCTTTGCCTGTGGTGAAGAAAGGCTCTCTCGCCTTCTCCACGTCGGCGATCCCGCACCCGGTATCGGTGATCTCCACCGTGATCTCGCGGGTGTCGTAAAGCCGGACGGATATGTAGATGCGTCCCGCGGCGGAATCTTTCAACTCGCGGTAGGCATGCACCACGACGTTGGTGACCGCCTCGCTGACCGCGCAGCGAAGGTCCGCAAGTTCGCCGACCGTCGGATCGAGCGTTGCGGCAAAGGAACAGACAAGCGCCCTTGCGACCGCCTCGTTCTCGCTCTTTGCGGGAAGGCGGAGTTTCAGTTCGTTGATCGCTTTTTTCATCTTTTTTCACTCTCCTCCGTTATCGTAAGTCCCGGCAGACGTTCCAAGCCGGACAGACGGATGATCTTTCCGATCTCTCCGACCGCGCCCGAAACCCGCACCGTCGCACCTACCGACTGTGCCGTCTGCTTTCTTCCGAGGATCAGTCCGATGCCGGAACTGTCCATCATCGTCACGTCCGAAAAATCGAGTTTCACGACCGCGGGGCGGGACAAAAGGATCTCGCCGTCGATCTCGGCGCGAAGTTTCTTCGCCGTGTGGTGATCAAGTTCGCCGGACAGGCAGAACGTGACCGTCGAGCCGTCGTTCTCTCCGTACAGAATCTTCATATTCAACTTCCTTTCGTCGGCAAACCGACGTATTTTTTAGTTCAGTATAGCAAAGACAAACCGCGTTATTTGTCGGAACTCGGCACGGGAAAAATTATTTATCCGAAAGGTGGAGTCTGCGCCGGATGTTCGCCGTAACCTCGGCTTTCATCTTTTTATAATAAGTTTCCGAATAGGCGGTGTCGCTCTTCGCGTAACCTCGCCGCTCGCCGATCTCGCGCAGGAAAATGCGCCACTCTTCCCCGACGATCTCCTCCGCCGCGCCCCGCAGGATCTCGTTGAGATAGGCGTATTCCATCGCCGTGCGGGGATTTGTCCCCTCGTCGTGCATTCCCTTTTCGCGGCGGTCGAAGTCAAGGCAAAGTCCTGTCACGATGAGGGAAAGTCCGTCCTCTTTTACCGACATACCAGAGATTTCACCTCCGTCAGTTCCTCGGCGAGAAGTGCGAGTTTATCCCGCAGAGAGGTGAGTTCCGCCAGCGTGTCCTCTGCCTCGCCGACGATGGCGGAAAGTACGGGGATGAGTTTCTCGGCATCCCCGTGTTCCGCGATCGCCGAAACGATGCAATCTCTGACGGACAGTTTTTCTTTCGCCTCCCGGATGCGCTCCGCGATCTCTTCCATATCGGCGCGGATCTGCCCCGTCGTTCTGTAAAGTCGGGGAGGAAGGCCCTCCGCGATACTTTCGTTGACCAATACCATAGGTGTCCTTTCTTGTTGCATAGTATGTGACAAACAGCATTTTGTAACCTGTTACGTGACTATTGTAGCACGTCAAAAGTAACTTGTCAAGTGATTTTTTTAAAAAATTTCAAAAAACTCTTGCAATTTGTCACACAACGTGTTATACTTGTACCATCAAGAAGTCACGCGGCAGGGGACAAGAGAACTCGGTTCCGTTTCTGCCGACGGAATTCTTCCATATATTAAGTGAGGAACCGCTATGAACTGTGAAAAACTGAAAACTCTGCGCAAGGCGCGGAATATGACACTTGACGAACTCGCCCGTCTGGTCGGAACGAGCAAGCAGACGGTACAGAGATACGAAAAAGGCGTGATCGCCAACGTTCCGCCCGAAAAGGTGGAGGCCCTCGCGAAGGCGCTCGGTGTGGCTCCTTCCGAACTGATGGGCTGGGAGTCGGATTTCGGCTACGCGAATCTCGACAACATCTATCCCCTTTCCACGAGAAAACTTCCCATTCTCGGCAAGATCGCGTGCGGAAAACCCATCTACGCGGAGCAGGAATATGAGAGTTTCGCCGCCGTGAACTGTCAGACGGACGCAGATTTCTGCCTTCGTGCGCAGGGCGACTCCATGACCGGTGCGAGAATCTACGACGGGGATCTCGTCTTTATCCGTTCTCAGGATGAAGTGGACAGATCGCGGGGGCGATCACCGGCGACGAAGCCACCCTCAAGCGCGTGTACGACGACCCCGAAAAGGAAAAACTTGTACTTTCGCCTGAGAATCCGAAGTACGAACCGCTCGTTTACGTCGGAACGGAACTCTCCTCGATCAAGATCATCGGCAAAGCCGTGGCGTTCCAAAGCCTTGTAAGATAAACAGAAAAACGGAGATCCGGTCAAGGATCTCCGTTTTTGATGTGCCGGAGCATCTCGCGCGCGATGACGGCGGAGGGAGAGCGTTTCGGGAACGAAGGCGGCAGGGCGACGGCGGCGGGATTTCGCAGGATGGGTGCCGTGACGGAGAGAATGCCGTCCTTTTGCGTTCCGGCGAGGAACACGCACCCGCTGCGAAGTTCGGCTTCCCGCTCGGTCTTGTTCCGCATGACGACGGTGGGAACGCCGAGAATGGCACATTCTTCCGAGACGCCGCCGGAATCGGTGAGGACGGCTTCTGCACTTTTGAGATAGCCGAGAAACTCGGTCGGCGGGATCGGCGGTGATTGCGTGAGGTTCGGCACGCCGTACAGGTGTTCCCGGACGGCTTCCGCAAAGGCGGGGGACGGATGGACGGGGAAGAAAAATCTTCGTTCCGGAAACCGTTCGGCAAGTTCGCGCACGGCTTGCAGGATCCCGTCGAGCGCGGAGAGATTTTCCCGACGGTGCAGCGTGATCAGAACGGTGGGCTGCCGCTTCGGGGCATGGGGGAGGAGGTCGCGCAAAGCATCGGCTTCCGTATTGCCGGAGAGGATGATATTCTCCTCACGGATCCCCTCTTTCAACAGATGTGCGCGGGCTTCCGTCGTAGTGGCAAAGTGAACATCCGCCATCGTTCCGATCCCACGCCGGAACACCTCCTCCGGAAAGGGTTCGGATTTCTCGCCGGTGCGGAGTCCCGCCTCGATATGAAAAAGCGAATAACCGCGCAG
>JAKSPH010000062.1 GCA_024404975.1 Clostridia bacterium
TGGGCTGGTCGAAAAAACGCGCAGACCGAAAAAGGGGGAGAGAGCAAATCGCTCCCTTTTTCCATGGGTGAAAGAAAGAAGGAACGTTGATCCGCTTTTTCGGCAAATGGAAAAGCGGTTGAAATCCCGTCGGGGATCTCTTCATTTTTCTTGTTCTACGAAGGAGAAGCGCCGCATAGGATGTACAAAAACACGGGAGAATGATTTATGTTCGTCTTTTCGGTTCGCGCATCCACGGTTCGCTTCTTTGCCATCCTCGCTTTGACGGTGGGATTGGCATTTGCATGGTTCATCATCGGCGGGAAACCTGCCGTCGCCGCATCCGCAGGAGAAACTTATGTTTTCACGGGTGCGAAAACGGAGGAGGGGCGAAAAGCGTTTCTTTCACAGTTCGGCATTGAAGTTACGGGCGACGCGGCGGAAACCGAGGATTTTTGCCTCCCCGCGGATTTCGACCGCGTTCTCGGCGGCTACAATGAGGTTCAGAAGGCGCAGGGTCTGAATCTTGAAAAATATAAAGGAAGAAAACTCACCCGCTACACCTACCGTGTCGCCAACGCGGAAGGGGAAGGCGACGTGTTCGTCAATCTCCTTGTCAAACGCGACCTCGTCGTCGGTTGCGATTTTTCAAGCACCGAGCCGGGCGGTTTCGTCAAACCGCTGACCGAATTCCGTCCGGAATCCGCACCTGCGCCCGCCGAAACCGACGGTTCCTCCGAATCCGATCCCCCTGCCTCCGATCCGCAGAATCCCTCCGAGCCTCAAACCCCTTCCGACAACGCGCAGACGTCTCTGATGAGAGCATAAACAATTCACGGTCGCCCCGACGCTTCGGCTGCGGGGCTTTTCTTTTTTTTGGAAAAACCTTGACAAAGCCCGATGTATGTGCTATAATTCAAAATGATATCAAAATGATATCACGAAAGGACACCTTTATGAACGAAAAAGTGTTAAGTTCCAAAAAGAACGGAATGGCCGTTTTCCTTATTTCTCTCGCGCTGATCGTCGCCGCGTTTGCGGGGGTGCTTTACTCGCTGATTCTGACCGGCGATTCCGAGGAGATCGTTTTGCCGCAGATCTTTATCCCCTGCATCCTCTGGCTCTGTGTCGGTTGGCTCCCCTTTATCGGACTTCGTATTCTGAAACCGCAGGAAGCGCTTGTGCTTACCCTGTTCGGTAAATATTACGGCACGCTCAAAGGGGAAGGATTCTACTTCATCAATCCCTTCTGCACCGCGGTCAACCCCGCCGCCAAGACCAAACTCAATCAGTCGGGCGACGTTTCCTCTCAATCCTCCGTGGT
This sequence comes from Clostridia bacterium, assembly GCA_024404975.1. Lineage (GTDB taxonomy): Bacteria > Bacillota > Clostridia > Oscillospirales > CAG-272 > UBA1740. The sequence goes on from JAKSPH010000062.1 coordinate 1,304, forward strand.
GAATGTATCTCCCGTTCCGCAGAAACAGGACCTTTCCAATATGCGTCTTTCCTTGAAGATCATGACGCTCAACAACAACCGTCAGAAGATCAACGACTGCCTTGGAAATCCCGTGGAGATCGGCATCGCGGTCATGTGGCGTGTCGTCGACACGGCAAAAGCGGTATTCAACGTGGACAACTATAAGGAGTACCTCTCTCTCCAATGTGACAGTGCACTGCGCAATATCGTCCGTATTTACCCTTACGACATCGCTCCCGGCGTGGATACGACGGGTGACGGCGTCGCGGATGAAGGCAGCCTTCGCGGTTCGTCGGAAGTCGTTGCCGACCGTATCAAGAACGAGATCCAGACGCGCGTTGCCGAAGCCGGACTTGAGATCATCGAAGCCCGCATCACCTACCTCGCTTACGCGCCCGAAATCGCCGCCGTGATGCTTCAGCGTCAGCAGGCAAGCGCCGTGATCGACGCGCGCAAAATGATCGTTGACGGTGCCGTCGGCATGGTGGAAATGGCACTTGAACGCTTGAAGGAAAAAGGCACGGTCGACCTTGACGAGGAGAGAAAAGCCGCGATGGTTTCCAATCTGCTCGTTGTGCTTTGCGGTAACCGCGACGCTCAACCCATCGTGAATTCGGGAAGTCTGTATTGATGGCGGACGGACAGAAAAAACAGGTCCCCCTGCGCCTGTCGCCGGCTCTCTTTGAATCACTCTCCGCATGGGCGGAGGACGATTTTCGTTCGCTGAACGGACAAATCGAATATCTGCTCACCGAATGTGTCAAACAGAGAAAAAAGAACGGGGCATACGTCGGGCGTGAGATTGACAAACCGCTCGATCTTGATCTTCCAAGTAACACAAAAAGTAAATAATACATTGCAAAAAGAAAGAGGAAATCAATGTTAACTATTCAGAATCTAACCAAAAAGTATGGCGAGAAATGTGCCGTAGACGATCTTTCTCTCGAAATCAAAGACGGTGAGATCTACGGTTTCATCGGTCATAACGGTGCCGGAAAAACGACCACGCTCCGCTCTGTTGCCGGCATCCTCGCATTCGATGAGGGCGAGATCACCATCAACGGAAATTCCGTCAAAAATGCTCCGCTCTCCTGCAAGAAAGATACCGCCTACATCCCCGATAACCCCGATCTTTACGACTTCATGTCGGGAACGCAGTACCTCAACTTCATCGCCGATATCTTCGGTGTCGGCGCAGATGAGAGAAAAGAGCGCATCGCGAAGTACGCCGATCTCTTCGGACTTACCAAGGATCTCGGCTCGTACATTTCTTCCTATTCTCACGGTATGAAACAAAAACTTGCCGTCATTGCCGCGTGGATCCACGAGCCGAAACTCATTCTGATGGATGAACCCTTCGTCGGACTCGATCCCAAGGCGGCGCATATTCTGAAACAATTGATGCGCGAGTTCTGCGACAACGGCGGTGCCATTTTCTTCTCCACGCACGTGCTTGAAGTTGCGGAAAAACTTTGCGATAAAGTCGCCATCATCAAGGGCGGTAAACTCATCCGCTCCGGCACGATGGAAGAAGTCCGCGGCGACGAATCCCTCGAAGAAGTATTCCTTGAACTTGTCGAGGAGGATGAGGAATGATTCTCAAAGCGTTGATCAAAAAGCAGCTGCGGGAGATCTTCCAGAACTATTTCTACGATCAGAAAAAGAAGAAAACCCGCACGAAGGCAAATGCCGTTGCGCTGTTCGTCCTGTTCGGCTTCCTTATGATCGGTATCATCGGCGGTTCGCTCGCGGCGGCTGCGGTAGGCATCGGTCAAGCCATGATCCCCGAAGGACTCGCTTGGATGTACTACCTCATTTTCTCCGGAATCGCCATCCTGCTCGGTGCATTCGGAAGCGTGTTCTCCACCTACCAGGGACTGTATCTCTCCAAAGATAACGATCTTCTTCTCTCTATGCCGATCCCCGTCAGAGTCATTCTCACGGCTCGTCTGATCGGTGTTTATCTGATGGGACTCATGTATTCCGCCGTCGTTACCTTGCCCGCGGTCATCTTCTGCTGGGTGATGTCGGTCACGACCGGCGTCGGTTTGACCGTACTATCCGTAGTCGGCGGTATCCTCTACGTCGCGGTCATCTCTCTGATCGTGTTTATCCTGTCCTGCCTGCTCGGTTTTGTGGTTGCCAAACTCTCACAGAAACTGAAAAACAAGAGTTTCGCCGTGGTTGCGATCTCTCTGCTTTGCATTGCTCTCTACTACGTCGTTTACTTCAAGGCGCAGGATTGGATCCGTGAATTGTGTCTGAACGCCGTTGCCTACGGCGCACAGGTGGCGGAAAACGCACCGTTCCTTGTGTTCCTCGGCGGTCTCGGCGCAGGCAATCCGCTCTCTGTTGTTGCGGTAACGCTCGGTACGGTCGCCCTTCTGATCGGTACTATGTATCTGATCTCCCGCTCCTTCCTCTCCATCGCGACTGCCGTCGGCACGACTGCCGCAAAGCCGCCCAAACCTGCCAAAGCGGAAAAGATCCGCACACCCTTCGGCGCCCTTGTGAAAAAGGAATTCCGCCGTTTCTCCTCCTCTGCTTCCTACATTCTGAACTGTTCTCTCGGACTTTTGTTCCTTCCCGCCATCGGCATTCTGCTTCTTGTCGGCGGAGGCACGATCCGCGAGGTTCTCGGCGAACTGATGGAAGGACTCAACTTCTCGTTCCTTCTGCCTTACGTTCCGGCGGCGCTTCTTCTGTTCGTCGCAATGATCGACATTGCCGCCCCCACCGTTTCGCTTGAAGGTAAGGGCTTCTGGCAACTCCAGACTCTTCCCATTGATATGCGCAAAGTGATCCTCGCAAAGATGGTTCCCCAATTCGTTCTGTCCCTTCCGGCACTTCTCTTTGTCGCTGTATGCTTTGTCATCGCCTTGCCTGTGGGTGCGGTCGGAACCGTTTTGACGATCTTCGCGGCGGTCGTCCTCGCCATCCTCAATACGATCTTTGATATGGCAGCGGGTGTCCGTTACGCGAACATCTATTGGAACAACGAGATCGTGCCGATCAAGCAGGGAGCCGCCGTTTCACTCTCCATTTTCGGCATTTGGGGAGTCGGCGTTATCCTCGCAGGCGTCGGCTTCGCGCTCTCCCTCTTCCTTTCGCCGATGCTCGTCTTTGCCGTCGAACTTCTCCTGTGCCTCGGCATTTCCGCACTTCTCTGGCGCGGACTTATGACCAAGGGCGCAACGAAACTTCTCACACTTTAACCCATAGCAGAGAAAAAACGGGAACACCGTCTGTGTTCCCGTTTTTTTATTATGAAAAATCAAAGTTCGAGGTATTCCGAATTCACCATGGAGGTGTTGTCGTTTTCTACGACGAGAACGTGTGCGTCGCGGCTGGTCGTGATCGCGTGCCAAACGGCTTTCTTCACGTTGTAAACCTTGTTTTTCTCCATCACGGTGGGGACGGCTTTCTCGCCGATGTAGAGGGTGGCTTCGCCGTCGAGGAGAACGAACACTTCGTCGGTCAGAAGATGGCGTTCGAGTTTCGTCAGCTTGTCGAAACGGTCCGTCCAGTTCAGCATAGCCACGCGCCATGCCTCAAAGGCGAGGAGGGGTTTGTAACCCTCTGCGTTGTATTCATATATCTCAAGTTCCATTGTGTATATTCCTTTCAGATGTAAATAATTATTTGCATACAAAAACGATTGTTCCACCGCCGACGACAACGTCGCCGTTATACATGACCGCCGCTTGTCCGGTGGTCAGCGCGCGCTGCGGTTCGTCAAATTCGACAAGATATCTGCCGTCAGCGAGCGGGGTAACGAGCGCCGGTGCCTCAATTGCCTTGTATCTCGGCTTGACGGAGAGGTGCGTCGGGCCTGTCATCTTCTCGCGGTCGATGAGGTTGACGTGATCCATAATGAACGAGCGTGAGAACAACTGATCGTTCCTTGCGAGGGTTACCGTGTTTTCCGCGACGTTTTTCTCTTTGACGTACATCGGCTCGCCGAGGGCGATGCCGAGACCTTTTCTCTGACCGATCGTATAGCGGATCAGCCCTTGGTGCTTGCCGAGGATCTTTCCGTCAACGTCGATAAAATTGCCGATCGGATAGGCTTTGCCCGTCCGCTTTTCGATAAACGAGGCATAATCTCCGTCGGGAACGAAACAAATATCCTGACTGTCGCCCTTTTTTGCCGTGGAGAATCCCCGCGCCGCCGCTTCCTTGCGGACTTCGTCTTTGCTCTCATACCAGCCGAGCGGGAAGCGCACGGAAGAGAGTTGCTCCTGCGTGAGGAAATAGAGAACGTAACTCTGATCTTTGGCGGCGGCGACCGCTTTTTTCAAGAGCATACGTCCCGTGGCTTCGTCCTTTTCCACCCTCGCGTAGTGACCGGTAACGATCGCTTCGCACCCGCGTGCCTTCGCCGCCTCCATGAGTTTTTCAAACTTCATATAGCGGTTACATTCGATACACGGATTGGGGGTGTCGCCTCTTTCGTAGGAGGCGATGAAGGGATCGACGATCTTTTCGGAAAAATCGGCGGTGAAGTCGAGAACTTCGTGAGATACACCCACGGACTGTGCGACCGCCTTCGCGTCGGCAACGTCTTCCGCCGAACCGCATACGCCGACGGGAACCAGACCGTTGTCCTTGTAGTGATGGAGCCGCATGGTGACCGCGGCACATTCGTAACCTTCGTCCAGCGTGAGCGCGAGCGCGAGCGAACTGTCCACGCCGCCGCTCATGGCGACAAGTGCTTTTTTCAAATTATCGTGCCTTCCTTACTCTTTGAACATAGGGGTGGAGAGATAGCGGTCGCCGGTATCGGGCAGGAACACGACCACGGTCTTTCCGCGGTTTTCTTCCCGCTTTGCCGCTTCCACGGCGGCGGCGAGTGCCGCGCCGGAGGAAATTCCGACGAGCAGACCTTCCGTTCTCGCGCATTCTCTGCCGAAACGGTACGCGTCGTCATCCGAAACGGCGATCACTTCATCGAGGATATCGCGGTCGAGGATCTCCGGCACGAAATTCGCGCCAATGCCCTGGATGCCGTGGGGACCTGCCGACCCTTTGGTCAGAAGGGGAGATCTCTCCGGCTCAACGCCGATGACCTTCACGGATCTCTTCTGCGATTTGAGATAGGCGCCGACGCCGGAAACCGTACCGCCCGTGCCGATTCCGGCGACGAAAATATCCACTTCGCCGTCCGTATCCCGCATGATTTCGGGACCTGTCGTGCGGATATGCGCGGCGGGGTTTGCGGGATTGACGAACTGTCCCGCGATCACGGAACCGGGAATCGTCTTTTTCAGTTCTTCCGCCTTGTCGATGGAACCTTTCATACCGAGAGCGCCGGGGGTCAGAACGAGTTCCGCGCCGAACGCGCGCATCAGCATCTTGCGTTCTTCCGACATGGTTTCCGGCATGACGATCACGGTCTTGTAACCGCGTGTCGCGCAGACGGCGCAAAGCCCGATTCCGGTGTTTCCCGAAGTGGGTTCGATCACGGTCGAACCGGGTTTCAGAAGTCCTTTCTCCTCCATATCGAGGATCATGGAAAGCGCTACGCGGTCTTTTGCGGAACCCGCGGGGTTGAAAGATTCCGCTTTCGCGAGGATCTTGGCGCAGGTGCCGAATTTTTCTTCGATGTGATGAAGTCGGATGAGGGGCGTGTTGCCGATACATTCGGTAACGGAATCGCAGATTTTCATACAATGCCTTTCGAATCGTTTTATTATTGAATATGATACTTTATTTTGCGCGAAAAGTCAAGGGCTTCCCGTCAAAAATCGGCAAATCCCGATTGACAAAGCCCCGCTTCCGTGCTACAATGAGAATAAATAAGATGGAGTTTTTTATGGCACGGCTTCGTTTGATGAGTAACAATCAGTGGAAAATGGACGACAACTGCTCCGAGTGGGAAGCAAAGGGACTTGACTGTTCCGGTGAAGTGCGCGAGCGCGGTTTCGCGGCGCTTTATCACGAACTTGCGCCCGACGTCGTCGGTTTGCAGGAAGTATCCTTCAAAATGGCGGACTTCCTCGTGCGCGACCTTGCCGCACTCGGCGACAAATACGCGCTTCTCTTCGGCAGAGATACCCCCATCATCTACCGCACGGATAAGTTTGAACTCGTAGATTCCGACTTTGCCCTCTTCCCGGAGAGCGTTCCGGGCTTTGACGGCATCTTCAACAATAACCAATCGAAATCGTATTGCATCGCCGCGTTCCGCGTGAAGGAAAACGGAAAAATGTTCGTCTTTGCCACGACGCACCTGTGGTGGAAGAGTGACGATCCGACCGTATCCTGGTATCAGAAAGGATCGGGTGCGGCGCGTTCCTATCAGATCGGTCTGATCATCGAG
>JAKSPH010000063.1 GCA_024404975.1 Clostridia bacterium
AGACAACACCGTTCTTCTATGCTATAATGTTTGTAGCTCATAACGATTCCTTTCTTTATGGTTGTGTGGTAACTCCATTATAGCACAGGTTTCGTTATGAGTGTTTTATTTTTTCAAATAGTGTTGCACTTGATAGTATAATTCACCTTTTCATCGAAAAAGTTCCCGCCGGCAAGGCGGGAACTTTCTGCTTTAAGAGGGGGATTTGCGTGCGAAAACATTGCCGTCGGTCGCACTCACCGAGCCGATAAGGATCGAGCCGGAATTCTGACAGCGCCAAGCCATCTGTTCCTGTGTAAACGTGGCGAGATATTCTTCCGGCGTTGCGTAGGAAGAGGTGTTCGGCATTGCGGTTTGGTCGAGAATGTTGCCGTCCTCACTGTACGCCTCTACCGTTTGTGAGGTGAAATCGAGGACGATACGGAGGGTAACGAGTCCGTCGGCGGATGAGAGATTTGCGAGAACAACGTTGCTGTTTCCGAGTTTTACGTTTCCGGCAGCGTCGGTCGTAAAGACTTTGATCTCTATGGCTTTTCCGGCGTTTCGTACGCGGAAGAGCGTAGGCATGACGGGATCTTCTCCGGCTTTGCCCAAACGTGCGAGAATGGAGATCTTTCCGGTTTCGGTCGCACCGCCGTAACCGCCGCTGCGGAGGATCTGCGGACCGCCGCCGGTCGAGGTCCAATGCATGTAGTAGCCGTTCTCGCCGCCCATTACGGTATAGACGGCTTTGTTGTCCTCGTTGTTATGAGAAACGGTCAGGTTCCCGCCTTCATAATGCTCGTCAAAGAATACCGTTGTCCACGCGGCATAGACGGTAACGTCTTCCGCGGTTTCCGAAGAGGAGATCTCGCTGACGGGGATCGTGCATTTTTCATCCTTGAACCAGCCGAGGAACAGGTCCGTTCCGCGCGAGGGTGTCGGGAGCTTAGTGTTTTGACCGTAGATGAAGTAAGCGGGAGCGTTTTCGGGAAGCGTTCCTCCGTTCGCACGATAGGTGACGGTGCCCGAATTTTCGGGGCGGATGTCGTTTCCGGGTGTCAGAACGACGGTGCCTGCCGGTGCGTTAAAGGTCAGAATTCCTTCGCCTTCTTTGACCGTATAATTGCCGAGAGAATCGCTTCCGACGGTAACGTTCCAAGTGCCGGCGGCAAGCCCCGCAATTCGGTAAGTGAGCGTTTTATCGCCTGAAACTGTAAATATTTCTTTACGGGAATCGTATTTTTTGTCCTTTTTGAATACGGTAACGAGGTCGAGGATCTGCGCGCCGACGGCAGTGTCCGTTTCAATTTTCGCAGCCTTGACGCCCCCCGTTTTGTCGGTGTCCGTGACGTACAGAACGTTGAAAAGAAGATTGGATTTGCTGCCGGTGTCGGGGGAGATCTCCACGTGTCCCCACATACCGTCGGTACTTCCGTCATTGCAGGACAGGTTCTTTCCCGAACCGCTGATATAGAATTCACTGCCCGCGCCGCCGTAGCCGTCGATATGATCACCGCCCGCGAGGTTCTGAAGAACGAGTTTTCCGCCGTTGACGATCGTTACGGTCTTGTTTTCCGTGTCAATCGCGGGTTCGGTGGGGCATTGCAGAAGGAAGATCTTCTTGTAGGCTTCGCTTTTTGTGTCGATCTTGTCGAAGACGAACAGTACCATCGGCACGTCTGCGTTATTCGTGTACGCCGTCAGCATGGAGCGCTCCACGTCGGAAACGGTCTGCGCGTCGTATGCCGCAGTCAGATTTGCACCGATATAGGCATAGAGCGGATTGCCGTCCGCGTCGTAAGCGTAAGCCGTACCGAAGGTCGTACCCGTGTCGTAACCCGAATTATCCTGCCATGCGGAGAGTGTTCCCGACTCGCTGTTGCGCTTCTGACTTCCCGAATACCAGCCCTTGTTCGATGATGCCAGAGAAGGATTGTAGATGAGCAGACCGTTCTTGGAAACGGTCGCCTGATGGAAGTAGTAGTGATGATCGGTGCCGTAGGAATCGTAGACACCCGCGTTTGAGGACAGAAATCCTTTATAATAGATCTGGAACGTACCGGCATCGCCGTGGTCGTGGTTGCCGGTCATTCGTCCGGCACCTTTCATCAAGGTCATGGCGACGTCCGCGTTATAACTGTTGCGGATGATGAATTGATTGAAATACCCGCCGTTGAAATGGATCATTCCGGTGCCGGAATGGCGGTCGGCTGCCGTTTTCGTTCCGCCCGACGAGCAGATCAGGGATTCCGCGGCGGTGAGATTTGCCACCCCGTACCCGAAGGACGAGAAGCCGGAACCGTAGTATTTCGCTTGTGCGCGCATCGCGCCGTTGTCAAAGAGGTAGGAATTGATCATGGCGCCTGCGGAGAGCCTTGAACTGACGGCGATGCCCGTTGTACCCGCCGTACCGTCGCCGGACGGGAAGGCGCGTTTGTCGAAGGTTTCCGTCGCAAAGAGGGAGGGGAGGACGTTTTCCATGGTTTCGTCGTACGGCATCACGCCGGTGGCGGCTTTCAGCAACCATGCGGAATACAGATCCGCGAGATGGCGCCAGGGGGCATAGACGGAAACGCCCTGCGGATAGATGCCGGCATTGTAATACACGTTCCGGATGCCGACGAAGTCCTGATAGAACCGTCCGGCGATGAACTCATACCATCCCGAATACTCGTCGAAAACGGCGATGGAGAAGGAGAGATAATCGCGGAGCAACTGCATCTCCGAACCGTGACCGGTAACGGAACCCTGTTTCGACGGCGGGAATCCCATTTCCATTTTCGCACCGCCGTTGGTCGTACGGGAATCGGTGACCGGCGTCGTGCCGGTGAGCAGGTTATGTTCGACACCGGCGACGAGTTGAACCTTGTCGTCTGCCGTCAGCAGATCGTGGCACCAGTCGTACACGCACGCCGTGATGTACATGACGTAGCCGAACTGCCGTGTCTGGTCGCTCTTGATGTATTGAATGTCCAACGTTTTGAGATAGTTTTTCATCGCAAGGATCGCCTGATAACCGTAAACGGCTTTCCCGCTCAACTGATAGTACATCGCCTTCGACTGAATGGTGGCAAGCACCTTGGCGTCGAAATTGTGCAGACCGTTGTTCTGTTCGGTCGGGGCGGGGAGAATGCCGTCGGTTTCGGCTTGCACGCGTGCCATGAATTCGGACTTGGCGGCACTGTTCTCCGGCTCTTCCATTGCCGCGAGAATGTTCGGAATGTCCGTCGCCGTGAACAGGACGCGGGGGTGCTGACCGGAGGTCGGATAGGCAAGGGGCTTGGCGTAGGATTTGCCCGCTTTCGCCGCAAGATCGGTCGTGATATTGCCGCCGCCGAAATCCGAGACGGTGAATTCGGCAATCGCCTGTTTGGCTTTCTCCGCCTGTTCGCGGAGCCGCTCGTCGGCGCGCCGTTCTTCTTCCGCTTTTTGGTCGGCGAGCGCCTGCTCGTATGCGGCACGAGTAACGACTTTCACTTCCGTCAAGCCGTCTTTTGCGGTAAACGAACCGTCTTTGAAGTAGGTGTCTTTGAGATAAGCCAACGCGTAGGATTTCGCCTCGGCACAGGAGTAATAGATCGCAAACTGCGAGCCGCGGCATGCGACGCCCCAACAGAGGTCGTTCCCGCCGTCCGCCTTCCGGACTTCCGCTTTCAGTTCGGCGGAAAGAGGGCGGTTGGTTTCTCCGACAAGGATCTCCGCCGCCGTTTCTTCTTCCGTGTCATCGGACGGCATCAGCCGCAGTCCCGAAAACTCGGAACTGAAGAGCGTGGACATCTCGATGGCGAATGCCCGTCCGGCACTCTTGTCCTCTTTTCCGTAGATCAGCCGGAAATCGGTCGCGTTGTCCCGAATGATGACGACGTCATTTGCCGGCGTCGGGTCGGGATCGGGTGTCGGTCCCGGTTCCGGCGGCTTTCCGCAACCGGAAAGGAGGAAAACGGTAAGTAAAAGGATGGTAAGCGCGTAGAAAAGAGAACGTGCTTTCATGTTTTTTCTCCTCTAAATAATGTTTTTTTACAGAGTTACCTCCAATTTTATTATAACAGAAGAAAGCACCGTTTCAAGAGCGAAACGGCGCTTTTGTGAATTGTGCCGAACAAAATCGGCAGACTGCCCAAAAGGACAGGCAGGGAAACGACCGACGGACTTTTTCTTTCGGGAATTTTGCACAAAGGGTGTCAACCGCCGTACATTCCGTTCGCGGCGAGGTACTGATAGAGTTGCATGCCGTGGTTTTGTTCCTCTTTTTCAATATGACCGAGCGTGTCGCGCAGGTCGGGACAGGAGAACTCGAATACGGAAATGTTGTAAAGTCCGGAAACGTGTTTTTCCATCGCGAGGGCATCACGGCAGAGAAAGGCGTCGTTCGCTTTCTGCTCCGCGGAAACGGCAGAGGGACAACATTCGTAGGACTGACTCACGGCGGTAGGGCAGGGCGCGGTCATGGAAACGTCCTCCCCGTTCAGAATACGGTTCACAGTGGTGAGGTGACCCTCCTCAGTCGAGCAGATGGTGGAGAACAGCCCCTTGAGGGCGCAATCCGAAGCATCGGTGGCATAACGGCGGTACTTCTCGATACAGAGTTCTTCTCCGGCTTTGAGGTCGTTCAAGAGTTCGGTTTCTTTTTCGGTAAGTGTCATAATCTTTCTCCTTTTTCTGTGATGTTTTCATTCTTGACAAAGCGGGAGAAATTTATACAAAAAAGGAGCGGATGGTGCCATCCGCTCCCGAATTTTCGGTTTATGTCGAATCTTTAAGAAAGAGAAACCGCAACGACGTTCGCCGTTCCGCACACCTCGACGTCGCCCGCTCCGGCAGGAACGAAGAAGGTGTCGCCAAGCACCGCTTTTTGACCGTCGATCACGCACTCACCGCTGACGACGGTAAGCATGAGGAAGGACGATTTATCCACGGAAAACGTCATTTTTGTAAAGTTATGTTTGTAAAATCTCGTTGTAAAGTACTCACAAGTGCCGATCACAGCGGAATCTTTGACGTCATTGTTTTCGTAAGAATAGGGGCAAAGATCAACGACTTTCATCGCTTTTTCCACGTGCAACTCACGCAGGTTGCCGTCCTTGTCGCGACGATTGTAATCGTACACGCGGTAGGTGAGATCGCTGTTTTGCTGGATCTCATACAGGAGGACGCCCGCGCCGATGGCGTGGAGGGTTCCGGAGGGAATGAAGTACACGTCGCCCGCCTTGACGGGAACGAAATTCAGCACTTCCTCGACCGTGCCGTCCGCGATCTTCCGGCGGAATTCGTCGGGGGAAACCACGCGGTTGCAACCCATGTAAAGTCCGGCACCGGGTTCGGCTTCCACGATGAGCCACATCTCGGTCTTGCCGAAGGAATTTTCGTTTTTCAGAGCGTAGTCATCGGACGGATGAACCTGAACGGAGAGGTTCTCTTTCGCGTCGATGAACTTGGTCAGAACGGGGAAACGGTCGAATTTTGCGCCGAGGGTTCCCCAAGTTTCTTTCGGGAATGCCTCGGTCAGAAGTTTGCCGTCAAAGGAGGCAACGCCGCCGTCGGTGAAGGAGAGTTCCCAGCTCTCTGCAATGCGGTCGGTGTCCGATTTTTTACCGTAGGCAAACAGTTTATTTCCGCCCCAGAGGCGGTCTTTGGAAACGGGTGTGATCTTGCATGCTTTCATAATTATTCTCCGATTTTCAGATACCGGAATTATACCATTTTCCCGCCGTTTTGTCAATGATAATAAAAATATTTCCCACTTTTTTCTCAAACCCCTTTATTTTTTATTGGTTTTATGTTATAATAAACTACTACAATGGTATATATGCGCATTTATCGCGAGAATAGGTGAAATATATGAAGAAAAAATGCTGTGAAAGCAAGGAGCCGCAACGCCTCGGCAAAGTCGGCGGTCAAGCGGTGATCGAAGGTGTTATGATGAAGGCGGGAGAACATACCGTTACTTCCTGCCGCCGTGAGAACGGCGAGATCTTCGTCAAAGACTCCCTCTTTGTTTCGTCGAAGAAAAAGCACAAGATCCTCGGTTGGCCCTTCATCCGCGGAACGGTGAACTTCATCGAAACCATGAAACTCTCCGTTTCCACGATGGGTGATTCCGCGGAAGCACTCGGACTTGAAGAAGAGGAGAGCAAGTTTGAAAAGTGGATGAAAGAGAAACTTCACATCTCCGTGACCGATTTCGCCATGGTCCTCGGCGTTGTCCTCGGACTTGCGCTCTCGGTGTTCCTCTTTATCTTCCTCCCCGCGATCATCTCCGGCTATCTCGGCGACTGGCTCGGTTGGACCGCCGAGAACGGCAAGCAGGCGCTCAAATCCGTGACCGAGGGCGGTGTGAAGATCGTAATCTTCCTCGTCTACCTCTACGTCATTTCTCTCTTGCCGGATATCAAACGCACCTTTATGTACCACGGTGCGGAGCATAAATCCATTGCCTGCTTCGAAGCGGGCGCGGAACTCACCCCCGAAAACGCGATGAAGTACAAGCGTTTCCACCCCCGTTGCGGAACGAGTTTCATGTTCGTGATGATCCTGCTCGGCGTGTTCGCAGGATTCTTCATCCGCCTTCTGTTCCCCGGTATCGAATCCCTGCGTGGCGGAAAATGGATCTACTCGCTCATCCGCATTGCCATTCTTCCCGTCGTTGTCGGCATCGGTTACGAATACATCATGTATGCCGGCAAGCATCCGAACGTCCTTACCCGTATTCTTTCCGCACCCGGTCTTTGGGTTCAGCGTCTGACAACGAAAGAGCCGACTGCCGATATGCTGGAAGTTGCGATCACCTCCCTCAAATGCGCCCTGCGCGACGAGTACCCCGAATTCAACGAGTTCTATGAGAACCGCGGCTGGGAGAAGAAACCCGCACCCGCCGAGGTCGAGAACGCCACCGCCGCGGAAGTCCCCGCGGAGGAACTCACCGCCGCACCCGCCGAAGAACCGGCACCTCTTGCCCAAGCGGAAGCGGAAGCCGATGCTCCGAACGATACGCCCGCAGTATGACGGTAAAAGAACTTTCCGCACTCCTCGCCGAGGGCGGTATTGAAGATCCTCTGACCGAAGCGCGGCTGATGGTCGGACGGTTCGGACACGCATCTGAAGCCGATCTGTTCCTCGGTTGTGCCGAAGCCGGCGGCGGGGAATTCGAATCCGCCGTTCACCGGAGGCTATCTGGAGAACCTCTCGCCTACATTTTCGGCGAGTGGGCTTTTGACCGTGAAACCTATCTTGTGTCCCCTGCCGTTCTGATCCCAAGGCAGGACACGGAAATCTTGGTGGAAGAAGCACGGAAACGTTGCCCCAAGGGCGCACGGTTCCTCGACCTCTGCACCGGCTCCGGCTGCGTGGTACTCTCCACCCTCGCACATTCCCCTGCCGCGGCGGCAGTCGCGGTCGATCTCTCCGAAGACGCGCTCGCGGTCGCGAAAGAAAATTCCCGCCGCCTCGGACTTTCGGACAGAGTGACTTTCCTCAAGTCGGACGTTCTCACCGAGACCGTCCCCGGCAAATTCGATTTTACCCCACGAAGCGAGGTCGCCGTTATAATACAGGTTTTCGATTCTGTGACATCCGGCGAACGCCTCTTTACCGATCTTTTTCAGATTTCCCGACAGACGCACCGTTTTGAG
>JAKSPH010000064.1 GCA_024404975.1 Clostridia bacterium
GTTTTCATCGGCAACGTGGCGGTCGAAATAGCCGGTTTCATAGGAAGCGGACGAAGTGTAATCCGCCATATATTTCAGGATCCCGTCGAGCGAACCGTCGACGCGGAGCGCGGCATCAAACAGTTCGACGTAGGAAGCGGGGGTATGGAAGCGCGGACGGGGATAGGCATCGCCCTCCGCGAAGATCTCGATTCCCTCTCCGCCCCAGGAACGCTGTATTCGTTCAAGTTCGATCACGTCCTGCAAGCGATTGCCCCATTGCTTCTCCGCCGCCCAATAGGGAGCACCGATCAGCCGTAAGAACGGTGCGGTCTTTCCGGCGAGGATGCGGGAGATCTCAAAGGAATCGGTGCCGTCGAGATCGTAGGTTCCGATACAGGCACACTGTCCGACACGGATCGCGGGATCGACTTTATCGACCGTTTCTCTCACCGCTTTGGCAAAGCCGCGCAAACTGTCGCCGTTGGCGCGGATGAACGCGGAACGGAAGGCATTCGGCTTCCCGCCGAGCAGGATCTCTGACACGTCACCTGCCGGAAGTTCTTTTCCGACGAGTTCGGTGATCTTCTTTCGGTGGAGTCGACACACGCAGCCTCTGCCGCAGTTCTGCATTCCAAAGCGGAAATCGTCGTCGAACTGAATGAGATCGGGGTGCATGGAAGCGATCCTTGCGATATTGCGAAGGGCGAAGTCAAGGAACTTTCCGTCAAGCGGGCAACACTCGGTGGGGCTTTCTTTACCGGTGACTCCCGTCATTCGGGTAAATCCCATATCGGCATCCACCCAGAACGTCCAGAACCAGACGCCGACTTCCACACCGTTTTCACGGAAACCGGAGATCTCACGGGACAAACACTCAAAAATCGAATTTTGCTTTTCTTCATCCGGCACGAAAGGCGGGATGGCGAGAAAGACGCGCGTTGCCCCCGCACGGCGAAGGTCTCGCAGGATCGCCTCACGGTCGTACGTCGGCGAAGTCAGCATCACGGGAACGGCGATACGGTACATAATAAAAAAGTCCTCTTTTTCTCGATTATAACACAAAGAGCCGATAAATACAAGAGAATATGCTATTCATTGAGTTTCCGGACGGTCTCACGGAATGCGGCAAAGCGTTCTTCTTCGGTTTCGTTGTGGGGCGGCCAGATCCAGGGACCGTGTACCTGATGGACGGTCAGCCCCGCCGCGTCGATAAGCGCTTTATCGGCAAGAACTTTTGCTTCGAATTCTTCGTCGGTACGGTTCAGAAATCCGCTCTCCAACGAGTAATCCACACCGTCGAAACCATACTCTTTCATTTTGAGATAACGCTCGTTTCCGAAAGCGGAAAACAGTGACTCCACAGATCCGGTTTTCATAGGATGCCCCCCTGCATTTTTTCCCAGTATAGCACACATCCCCGCGAAGAATCAAGAGCGTGCCGCAGCTTTTCCGTCAGGGGCGGTTTTTTCAAAAAGAAAAAGCGGGGAACCCCGCTTTTTCCGTAAATGACGGTCTTTCGGTCAGAGAAAGATCAGTTCGCCGCTTTGACGATGGTGGTGAACTTATCGGTTTTAAGAGAAGCGCCGCCGATCAGACCGCCGTCCACGTTGACTTTGGCAAGGAGTTCTTTCGCGTTGCCGTCGTTCATGGATCCGCCGTACTGAATGGTGATGTCCTCTGCTGCCTGTGCGCCGTAGAGTTTTGCGATGGTGGCACGGATCACGCCGCAGGTTTCATCTGCCTGTTCGGGAGTTGCGGTAAGTCCGGTTCCGATCGCCCATACGGGTTCGTACGCGATGATGACGTTTTTCAGATCCTCGGCAGAAACTTCCGCGAGGTCGAGTTTGGTCTGCATGGAAACGACCTCATCGGTGATTCCGGCAAGTCTTTGTTCCTTGACTTCGCCAAGGCAGAGGATGACTTTCAGTCCTGCTTTAAGCGCTGTCTTGGTACGAAGGTTTACGGTAGCATCGGTTTCGCCGAAGTACTGTCTGCGCTCGGAGTGTCCGATAACGACGTATTCGGTGCCGATCTCTTTGAGCATTGCGGCGCTGATCTCACCGGTGTATGCACCGGATTCCGCGAAGTGAACGTTCTCCGCGCCGACGTGGATGTTGGTGCCTTTTGCGGCTTCGACAGCGGTAGCGATGTCAACGAAGGGAACGCAAAGGACGATGTCGCACTTATCCATTCCCTTTACCATGGGAGCGAGATCGGTAATGAATGCCTTGGTCTCTGAAGGAGTCATATTCATCTTCCAGTTTCCGGCAATAACGTTTTTTCTCATAATCGTACTTCCTTATAATATAAAAGTGAGGGGTGCCGCCGTGTCGACGGCACCCCGAAAACGGAATTATTTATCGAGCAGGCAGGAAACACCGGGAAGGTCTTTACCTTCTAGGAATTCAAGGGATGCTCCGCCGCCGGTAGAGATGTGAGTGATCTGATCGGCGAAACCGAGCTGTTTGCAAGCCGCAGCAGAGTCGCCACCGCCTACGATGGTGATCGCATCGGATGCTGCAAGTGCTTTCGCAACTTCGATGGTTCCCTTTGCGAGAGTGGGGTTCTCGAATACGCCCATAGGTCCGTTCCATACAACGGTCTTTGCGGCAAGAACGGCATCAGCAAAGAGTTTCGCACTCTTAGGACCGATGTCAAGACCTTCCATATCGGCAGGGATCTTGTCGGCATCAACGAACTTCACGTCAACGGGAGCGTCGATGGGGTTGGGGAATTCTGCGGCAACGGTGGTATCAACGGGGAGAAGAAGTTTAACGCCCTTCTCTTCCGCTTTCTTCATCATATCGCGGCAGTAGTCGAGTTTGGTATCGTCAAGGAGAGATTTGCCGACGCCGTAGCCCTTTGCAGCGAGGAAGGTGTAAGCCATACCGCCGCCGATGATAAGGGTGTCAACTTTGTTGAGGAGGTTGTCGATAACGTTGAGTTTGTCGGCAACTTTTGCACCGCCGAGAATAGCAACGAAAGGTCTGTTGGGATCTTCGAGTGCTTTACCCATAACGCCGAGTTCCTTCTGAATGAGGTAACCGCAAACGGCGGGGATATAAGCGGCAACACCTGCGGTGGAAGCATGCGCTCTGTGTACGGCACCGAAGGCATCGGAAACGTAAAGATCTGCCATGGAGGCGAGTTCTATTGCGAATTCGGGATCGTTCTTTTCTTCTCTTGCATCGAATCTGGTGTTTTCGAGAAGGACGGCTTTGCCTGCTTTGAGAGCGGCAACTTTTGCTTTTGCATCTTCGCCGATGATGTCTTCTGCGAAGGTTACGGTACCTTCACCGAGAAGTTCGTTCAGTCTTACGGCAACGGGCTTCAAGGTGAGTTTCTTCTTGTCGCCGGTGAGCGCTTTGTCGAGAGCGGCTTTCTTTGCGGCTGCCTGTTCTTCGACGGGAAGAGCCTCGATGACTTTCTTTTCTTTCTTGTCAAGTCCGAAACCGGGGGTGAAGATGTTGTGAGGTTTGCCCATGTGAGAGCAAAGGATCACCTTCGCGCCGGTTTCGAGAAGGTACTTAACGGTAGGAAGTGCGCCGACGATACGGGTATCATCGGTGATGACACCGTCTTTCATAGGAACGTTGAAGTCACAACGAACGAGAACGGTCTTACCTGCAACCGCTACGTCTTCGATGGTTTTCTTGTTATACTTTGCCATGATAGATACTCCTTTTGAGTTTTTATTATCCACTCGCTATTATAACATAACCGTTTTTATTAGTCAATAGTCTTGTTAAATAATAAACAATATTTTTCGGGTATGCCGGCGCTCTTTGCCGTCTCGGCTCTTGACAAAAAATCGCCGCCGTGTTACAATACAGGAAAAACCTGTGAAAAAGGGCTTTCCGATCATCGAAAAATCCAAGTGCATTTCCAATCTGACGGCGGCGTTCAAAGAAAGCGGGCCTTCCTCCCTGCTCTCGCAGGACCGTGCCGAAAAGTTTTATCAGCTGACGGACAGGATGCTCACCGTGAACGAGCAGTTCAATCTGACCGCCATCACCGATCCCGATAAGATCATACTGAATCATTACGCGGATTGCGCGGCACTCGCGCTCCGTCTGCCGAAGGGGGCAAAGGTCATCGACGTCGGTTGCGGTGCCGGATTCCCCACCCTCCCCGTCGCGATCCTCCGTCCCGACGTCACCGTGCTTGCGGTCGACTCCACGGCGAAGAAAGTCGGATACGTCTGCGAAACGGCAAATCTCCTCGGACTTTCCAACGTTACCGCTCTCGTGATGCGCGCGGAGGACGGCGGAAACGATCCGAAACTCCGCGGAAGTTTCGATATTGCGACGGCGCGTGCCGTTGCGGAACTCCGAATTCTCGCGGAACTCTGCCTTCCTTTCGTCAAAGTCGGCGGTGAGATGATCGCCATGAAGGGAAAGAACGCCCCGCAGGAACTCTCCGATGCCAGACGCGCGGTCGCCATGCTCGGCGGAAAGATCGAAAAAACGGAAGAGATCTTTCTGCACGGCGGCGAAGAGGACGTGTGCCATCCTCTCATCTTCATCAAAAAAAATTCCGCGACACCGGCGGCTTACCCCCGTCCTTACGCGAAGATCTCCAAGCATCCCCTCTGATTTTCATTTCCCACGAAATAAAAACTTCCTCTGCCCGGACCCGACAATCTTTTCGGGATCCCCGTTTTACAATAAAGAAAAACGGAAAGCAGAGGATTTTTTATGAATATGTTTGAAGAAGCGGAAGCACTCGCGGGGACGGTGGCGCTCTGCCGTGTGACGCAGGAAGAATTTGCGGACAAGCTCGGCGTGAGCCAATCCTACGTGGCAAACAAACTCCGGCTCTTGAAATTCTCGCCCGAACTGCGGCTTGCCATTCTCGAAGGTCATCTGTCGGAACGCCACGCGAGGGCGATCCTGCGTCTGTCGGACGACAAGGACAGAAAACTCGCCGTCGCCGCCGCGGTGCGTGAGAATATGACGGTTGCGGAAACCGAGGCGTTCGTGGAAGTTCTGCACACGTCGGAGGGGACGGATGCCGACGCCATGACCGCCCGCCTTGACGGGTTGTTCTCCGACCTGTTCCGCATTTTCGCCCAAAAAGGCATCCGTGCCGAAAAGACTGTGACCGAAAACGACCGCGGAACGGTGATTTCCCTCTTTATCGAACGAAAGGATACTGCGAAATTATGATCGTCCACCCCATCCCGCCCGTGATCCCCGACGAGCCGAAGTTGCTCATTCTCGGCTCTTTTCCGTCCGTCAAATCCCGCGAGGCAGCCTTTTTCTACGGACACCCGCAGAACCGATTTTGGAGAGTCACGGCGGCGATCCTCGGAGAAGAAGTTCCGAAAACCACCGAGGAAAAGCGAGGGATGCTGATAAAACACGGCATCGCCCTTTGGGACGTGATCGCCTCCTGCGAGATCGAGGGGAGCGCGGACAGTTCCATAAGAGAGGCGGTACCGAACGATCTTTCTCCCATCCTCGGAAAGAATCCGGAGATGAGTATCCATACCAACGGTAAGACCGCGTATGATCTCTACCGGAAACTGATCTTCCCGAAAACCGAAAAGCCGGCGATCCTTCTCCCTTCCACGAGTCCCGCAAACGCGGCGTTCTCTCTCGAAAAACTCGTCCGGATCTGGTCGGAAACTCTGAATTTATCAAACAAATAAAAAAGTCCCGCGGCTTCGGTAACTGTGACCGGTCGCGGGGCTTTTTGCCTATCGGGCGAAATTATTTTTTCAAGAGATCGCGGATCTCACGAAGAAGGTTCATTTCTTCTTCAAGGCGTTCGCGTTCTGCCTTGATCTTTGCTTCTTCAAGAGCGGCGGCTTCTGCTGCGGCAGCATCTGCGGCTGCTTTTGCGGCAGCGGCTTCTTCAGCGGCCTTTGCGGCTTCTGCGTCTGCTTTTGCTTTTTCAGCGGCAAGTTTTTCTTCGTTCAGATCTTTCTTCATCTCGTTGAACGCTTTTTTCGCGTGCTTGGTGATGGAGGTAGCGATACGAAGAAGGATGAACAGAGCAAGCGCGATGATCAGGAAATCAATGACCGCCTGTGCGAAGTTACCCCAAAGCAGAGCAACTTCGGGAACGTCGATGACTTTTTCACCTGCTTCGATGTGGCTCACTTCCTGGCGGAGGACAATTCTCATATCGGCGAGATTGTTATCCTTGGAAAGAAGGGAGAGCAAGGGAGCGATAAAGCCCTTGGTGAACGCCGTAACGATCGCGGTGAACGCACCGGCAACGGTAACACCGACTGCCATGTCAACGACATTGCCTCTTGTGATGAACTTTTTGAAGTCTTCCCAAATTTTCATGATTTTCTCCTTTTTATATTAATTGATTTTTAATTGGGTCTGTTGGATTCTTCCGACGTCATAGGTCGTGATCAAGGACAGTTTCTCGCAGAGCGCCTCTACCGTCATGGGAATCGCGGTCGTGAGGTGTACGCGGTAGGGTGCGACTTTAGTCAAAGCAAAACCGTTGTCGTCGAAATCGGCGATCACGCCGGAAACGGAGAACTCCGCGTTCGGCACGAAAACATCCGAACGGACGGAGAGGTCAAACTCCTTACCGCCGCCCGAAACGGAAACCGTAACAGTGGGCTGAAGGAGAGCAAAGCACTTCGGCTCGCAGAAGTAGACGAAGGTTTCGCTGTCGGCGGCGGTATCACCGACACTCGCCGAGACGAAATACTCGCTTTCTTTCCCGAAGACGATCGTGGAGAAGTCTACGCTCTCGGTCTGTCCCACACTCATCGGCGGGACGGTAACGTTGAATTGCGATTTGGAGATGACGTGATTTCCGGCATCGGTCACGGAGGCGACGACCGTTCCCGTATAGGGTGTCTGCCGTCTGTTTTCCACGGTGAAGCCGATACGCCATCCGGCGCGTTGCGCATAGAGGGTAACGTTGCCCTGCGAACGCTTTACGGCGTAGTACAAGGCACGGCGGTTTCCCTTGCCGTCGATCAGTGCGTTTCCGACGGAGCACCACGGCTCACGCGCGATACCGCAGAGGAAGCCGACACCGTCTTTCTTTTCCGCACGGAACGCGGAATAAGCACGGGTGTACTCGTCTGCCGCACGAACGCCGGTCGCAAAGCAGGTCTGTGCCGCGGAATACGGAGCCAAGCCGCGCTCGGAAAGAGCGGAAATGATCTTCGCCTGACCTTCCGCGCCTTTCGGGTTGCGGTAATCGGCCATCGCGGAGAACGGGTTTTGCTGATCTTCGGAAAGGACGGTTTTCCATCCTTCATAAGTCGGGAACGCGGGTATCGGACGATGGGCGAGTAAGCCGTGGAACGGTTTTCTCGTTCCGTTTTTGTCCGTTTCGGTAAGAGGCGCCTGTCCTTCGGAGGAAGGCACGTAGAGAAAGTCAAAGAGGAGATCGGGTGCGACCTCGGCGACGGCGTTTTTCAGTTCCGCGTCATACGCGTCCGCAGAAGATGCGAGGATCGCCGAAGGGTGACGTGCGAAAAGATCA
>JAKSPH010000065.1 GCA_024404975.1 Clostridia bacterium
AGGTCTTGCTTTGCAAACCTCTTTTCTATTGCGGAAAAAACAGGGGGGAAAAGAAATGTGGGGAATTTTTATTGCAATGCTTTCGGGTGCTCTTATGAGTATACAGGGTACTTTTAATACGGAAGTAACAAAACAGGCGGGTTTATGGCTGGCGGCAGGCTGGGTACAATTATCGGCATTTGCAGTCTGTGCTGCAGCATATCTTTTTACCGGAGGGGAGAGCCACCGCCTTGTCTACTCCAGCAAGGCGGAAGCAAAGCGTCATCGGCTGGCACAGGTGATCTTTTTCTCTTCCGAGCGTAAAGGGGCAACCCGCAAGTTTCGAAAGCGTTCCGTCGCCGGTAGCATCCACATAGTATTTGGCGGAAAGTGTCAGGGGACCTGCGACGGTCGCAAACGTGAGAGATTCGATCTTGTTTTCCTTGCGTTCCACGGAGAAAAGAGTTGTATGGAACAAGAGTTCAACGCCTGCCTCCGCGGTCATTCGGTTGAGGATGAGTTTCAATTGTTCTTCGTCGAAACAAGTTGCCTGTTTTTTTCTTTTTACGGTATCTTCTCCGACAAGAGCATTTGCGATTTCCTCAAAAATACCGCGGGAGAGGAATTTCAACTCGCCGTCAACGGTCGTAGTGTAAGGCATGAACGGATTAACTAGACAAGTTGCAGGAGCACCGCCGAGCGCGTTGGATGCCTCGCAAAGAAGTACGGATGCACCGCCTCTTGCCGCGGCAATTGCCGCACAGACACCGGAAAAGCCGCCGCCGACAACGATCAGATCGTATGTTTTCATGACATTCTCCTCATTGTGATTATGTTTTTCGGTTTACGCTTCAAGCGTCTTTTTTACCGCCGCTTTGGCAATGGAAAACTCTTCTTCCGTGATCGGCTCGTCCAAAAGAATCGGACGAACGGTCATGGGGTCCTTCCCTGTCAGTTTGCAATACCAAGTCAGGGCAAGGGTGAATCTTCCGAGACCGAGCGACGCGTGGATGGGATCTCTGTGATACTTCTTGATCCCGAGAGCGCGGAGGTTTTCAAACGCAAGTCCGGACGGCATAACTCCGTCTACACCTTCGTCTTTCACTGCCTTATCGTAGGATGCTTTGACTTTTGCAAACATCTCTTCGGGACAATTGTAGCCAAACTTCTTCATGGTAACTTCAGTGTTTTCATACGCCCACGTCTGATGGAGATAAATACGTGCTTTGGGCTGATATTTTCTAACAAAAATGAGGATTTCATGCAAATACGGTTGGAAGGTATCGTAATTTGCGCTATTGGAACTCTGCTGCTGGACGGTGATCACGTCAAAGCAATCGGACGCAAGCGCATCCTGGAGCGATACCGTAAATCCCGTCGCGTAACCGTTCATTTCAAGGTTATACGCGGGTTTGCCGGAAAGCATATTGCGGTAGTGCCGTTCCAAAGTGCATCCGCCGATCACCATATTGATGGTTTTGAAGGAATCGCCTTCGCTCTTTGCAAGTTCGTGCAAATAACGTTGTGCGTCTTGAGAATAACTGTTTCCGATACTGAGAATTTTCAAACAGTCCTCCTTAAGTCGAAAGACTATTTCATCAATTCTTCGATTCTGTCAGCCGCGCCTTCGAGTGCGTCGTTCTCAAAGAGTTCGATCACACCCTTATCGCAAAGTCCGGGAAGCGAGGGATCGATCGGCATTTTGGCGAGTACTTCGGTGCCGTGTTTGGCGGCAAGTTCGTCAATGTGCGATTCTCCGTAAATCTTGATCTTCTTTCCGCAATCCGGGCAGGAGAGATAACTGTAGTTCTCGACAAGTCCCAAGGTGTTGATCTGCATAAGATCCGCCATATTGATCGCTTTATCTACGATCATGGAAACAAGTTCCTGAGGAGAACTTACGATAATGATTCCGTCAACGGGAAGAGATTGGAACACCGTCAGCGGAACGTCACCGGTTCCGGGAGGCATATCGACGTACATGTAGTCCACGTCGCCCCAAACTACCTCAGACCAGAATTGCTTTACGGTTCCCGCAATGACGGGACCGCGCCAAACGACGGGTTTGGTTTCTTCATCCATGAGCAAATTGATACTCATAACCTTGATTCCCGTCTTGGTTTCGACGGGGAGCATTCCCTGCTCGTTTCCGACAACGGTGCCGGTTCCGAGTCCGAAGAGTCTCGGAATGGAAGGTCCCGTAATATCGGCATCGAGAATCGCGGTTTTATATCCTCTTCTTTGCATGGTAACGGCGAGCATGGAGGTGATGAGGGATTTTCCGACACCGCCCTTACCGCTGACAACAGCGATAATGTGTTTTACATGGCTCGCTTTGTTCGCGGGCGCCATCAAAGACTCTTTGGAGCATTTGTTGCCGCAGGTCGAACAGTCGTGGGTACATTCAGACATTTTTCTATATTCCTTTCAAATAATTACAATGTGGACAATCGGATCTCTCCGTCTTTTACGGTCAGCGCCATCGCGGAGGGACGGACGCCCCCGGCGTTGATCAGCGCTTCTGCCATCTTATCTTCGATATTCCGTTCAATATATCTTCTCATATTTCTCGCACCGAATTTATCGGAATAAGACTTTTCCGCAACGAGTGACAGAACTTCATCCGTATATCGGAGTTCGATTCCGCGCTCCTCTTTGAGATAATCGCGAAGAGTTCCGACCTGCAAAGCCGCGATTTTGACAAAGTCGTCTTTATCGAGATGACGGAAAGTGATGATCTCGTCGATACGGTTGATGAATTCGGGACGAAGGAAGGAGAATAACGCGCGCTCTGTCTTTTCTTTCGCCTGTGTTTCTTTCGACGTGGAGAACCCGGAGATCGCGGACGACGTTTCGCTACCCGCGTTGGTCGTCATAATGATAACGGTGTTCTCAAAGTTGACCTGTCTGCCGGAAGCATCGGTGATTTTTCCGTCATCGAGAACTTGCAACAGGATATTGAGAACGTCGGGATGCGCTTTTTCGATCTCGTCAAACAGAATGACGGCGTAGGGACGGCGGCGGATCTTCTCCGTCAACTGTCCGGCTTCGTCGTAGCCGACGTATCCCGGAGGGGCGCCGATGATCTTGGAAACGGAGTGTTTCTCCATATATTCGGACATATCCAGGCGAATCAGTGCTTCCGGTTGTTTGAAGAGTTCCGCGGCAAGAACTTTGACAAGTTCGGTTTTGCCGACACCGGTAGGTCCTGCAAAGATCATGGAAACGGGATTGTGGCGGTAGGAAAGTCCCGCTCGTTTTCTCTTGACGGCGCGGACAACGGCTTCGACCGCTTCTCCCTGCCCGATGATCTTGCCGGAAATGCGATCTTCCAAACCGATCCGTTCGGAAAGTTCGTCTTTCTTGATCTCCGTTGCGGGGATTCCCGTCCAGATCTCGATGACTTCCGCAAGATCCTCGACCGTGACACCGAGCGAACGGACTTTGCCTTCAAGTTCTGCCTGACGATCTTCCAAACGGATCTGTTCTACTTTGATGTCCGCGAGAGCGCGGTAATTCGCCTCGTTTTCGGCATCGTTTTTGTTTTCGAGGTCTTCCCTTTTCTTTGCCAAAGCCAAGAGAGATTTCTCGTTGCGTTTGTATTCGTTGAGTTCCGGCGAAGTAAGTGCCTTCCGGGAAGCCGCTTCGTCGATCAGATCGATGGCTTTATCCGGAAGGAATCTGTCGGTGATATATCTTTCCGACATGGTAACGGCAAATCTTGCGATCTCGTCGGGAATAGTTACTCCGTGATATTCCTCGTAATACTTCTTGATTCCGCGAATGATATCGGTCGACGCGTCGACAGACGGCTCACTGACCGTGATCGGCTGGAATCTGCGTTCAAGCGCGGTGTCTTTTTCGATATATTTACGGTACTCTTTGAGGGTCGTGGCACCGATCACCTGCATTTCTCCGCGGGAGAGAGCGGGTTTCAGAATATTGGCGGCACTCATACTGCCCTCGGAATCACCGGCGCCCACGATATTGTGGATCTCGTCGATCATTAAAATCACGTTACCGGCGCTTTTTACCTCACGGATCAAACCGAGGATTCTCTGTTCGAACTGACCGCGGAACTGTGTTCCCGCAACAAGAGAGGTGAGGTCCAAAAGCCAGATCTCACATTCTCTCAACCGTTCGGGTACCTGTCCGTCCACGATTCTCTGCGCGAGCGCCTCGGCAATGGCGGTTTTACCGACACCCGGTTCACCGATCAGACAGGGGTTGTTCTTCTGTCTACGGCAAAGAATCTGAATGACACGGTCGAGTTCGCGCTCCCTACCGACAACGCGGTCGAGTTTTCCGCTCTTGGCTTTTGCCGTAAGGTCGGTTCCGTAAAGACGAAGGAATTTTCTTCCGTCCGGCTTTTTTTCACCCTTACCGTTCGGCTTTTCCTGCGTGTTCTGCACATTCATTCCGCCCATCGGGAATCCCATATTTCCGAAGATCTTGGGAAAATCCACCGCGGGAGCGCCGCCGTCGTCCGATTCATCACCGGTTTCGGCATTTATGATCCCCTCAACCTCGCCTGCCATAGATTCGATGTCTTCGGGGCTGACACCCATCTTTTTTAACATATCGTCGATGGGTTTGATGTTCAATTCACGGGCGCAAACGAGGCAAAGACCCTCGTTTATCTGTTTGCCGTTTTCAAGTCTGGTGATAAAAACGACGGCAGGACGTTTATTACACCTTGCACATTTCTGAATATCCATGGATACCTGACTTTCAAAAAGAAATTAGAAGGAAAGGAGCAGATCAAAGGGATTGTATGTACGGAGAAGTTGATACAAATGCCCCTGCTCAATCTGAAGAATGACCTCTTTATCGTTCAGCGTTTCAAGGCTGAAAACAAAATCGGAAACGCAGACGAGGAGCCATGCGAGGATCCCTGCGAACAGTACGCCGAAGATGCATCCGAGAATTTTGTTGGCTGCGCCGATCACGCCGCCCTGCGCCATACGGTCGATAATGGCGACAATGATCGAAAAGACGAGTTTCGAAAGGAAATACAAAATCACGAAGGCGGCGATCATGGAAACAAGCGAGATCAGCGGTGTGGTGAGGTTATCCACAAGCGCTTGGATCAGTCCTTCGGTTCCTGCGGCATCCGCAACTCCCTGAACGTCGATCTTGAAAAGAGCCGCGGCGATCTTCAGTAGCGTGGGAAGTTCATCCCCTACGTTTGCGGCAGTCAGTTCGGTGCATTTTTCCGTGAGATACTCGGAAAGATGATTTTGGATCGGCGATTGAATGTAGGGTTGGATATACTTTGCTCCGGCGGGGGCGCAAAATCTGAACGCAATCGCAAGAGAAGCGAAGAATTTGACGGGCTTTGCAACGGTTTTGATAAAACCGCGGTTGATCCCTATAAAGAATCCGGCGATGACGATGCACGCAAGTACGGCATCGGCAATAAATCCGGGAAGTGTGTAGCCGAACATAAAGGAGTTCCTTTCTTTCTCATTATTTTATACGTTATTGATTCAATTATACAACGGAAGGCGTGGGATGTCAACCGTTTCCCTTTTGATAGACGACGTTTTCTTTTCCGAATCGCTCCGTCAATCGGTCGAGGACGGTGGGTGCCGCAGACAGTCTGACGTTCTTCACTTCCGTGTATTTTCTCGTGGAATTCTCAAAGATCAGAACCATGGCAGGTCCCGCGTTGAGGTTTCCGAGCCGTTCGAGAACCTTGACGGCTTCCGGCGTCCGGTTTTCCATTCGAATGACGATTCTGTCGGGATGCACGTCTTTTCTTTGCGCGGTCGGATTCTGCGCGGGAACGTTCTCCTGCTTCGGAGAAACTGCGGGCGCGGCGGAAGGAACTCTGCCCTTTTCGTGCATCAGCAGACGTTCCTGCAGTTTTCCGTCCGGATCGTCTTCGTCGGGGACCATCTCCGTGACAGAGAGAAGCCGCAAGGTGATCTGAGATTTCACACCGTCATCCGTTTCGGTCCTTTCCTCGTTGATCGTACCGCGGAACGCAAGTACGTTCTCTTCCGCGATGAGAGAGCCGTATTTTTCAAAGAGTTTCGGGAATGCGATCACGCCGAGTTCGCCGTATTTGTCATCGACGTTGAAGGTCGCCATGGAATCCCCGTTTTTGGTCTTTTTCAGACTGACAGCAGTGATAACGCCGACCAATGTTACTTCGGACTTATCGTGATACTTCGGCTGAATGGCGTTTTCGTCCTCGAAGTCTGCGAGGATCTCGGAAATTTTATCCGGTCGGATCCGCTCGGCGTTCTTTTCGTAACTGTCAAGCAAATGTCCGGAGAAATAGGTTCCCGAACACTCTTTTTCCATCGAGAGAAGGTCTTTTTTCGAATATTCCGGAATGTCGGGATATCGGTATCCGTGGGATTCCGAGCTCGCGGGAGATCCGATCGAGAACAGATCCATCTGTCCCGTAATATTATTTCTCGACTTTTGCTGTTCCGCGATCAGGATTTCTTCGCAGCACGAAAGCAGTGCCGCTCTCGGTACGCCGAGAGAGTCGAACACACCGCATTTGATCAGAAAATCCAAGGTTCTGCGATTGAGTTCTGTCGCGTGAGCCATTCGGGAAACGAAGGAATCGAACGAGGTGAACGGACGGACTTTTCTTTCCCTTTCAACGGCTTCTGTAAACAGTCTGCCCACGTTCTTTATCGCAAGCAAGCCGTATCGGATATGCCCGTCGGTGACCGAGAAGTTCGCGCCGGATTCGTTGATGTCGGGACGCAGGACTTTGACTCCGCATTTCGCGGCATCCATGATATATTCACGGACTTTTCCGGGGTTGTTCAGAACAGACGTCATCAGCGCCGCATAGAACTCCGCGGGATAATGGGCTTTCAGATACGCCGTGCGGTAGGTGATCACGGCATACGCCGTAGCATGGCTCTTATTGAATGCATACTGAGCGAAACTCGTCATTTGACCGAAGATCTCTTCCGCTGCGGAACGGTCGATTCCCCGTGCCTCGGCGCCGTTCAGGAAATCCTCCCTTTCGGCGAGCATGGCTTCGGTCTTTTTCTTTGCCATCGCGCGGCGGACGATATCCGCTCTCGCATAAGAATATCCTGCAAGAGTACGGCAGATCTGCATAACCTGTTCCTGATAAACGATACAACCGTAGGTTACGTCGAGGATCGGGGCGATCTGCGGGATCTTGTATTCAATCTTGGCTTTACCGTGTTTGCGGTCGATAAACGTATCAATGGCATCCATGGGACCGGGACGGAACAGAGCGATCGCGGCGATAATGTCCGCCAGAGAGGTCGGTTGCAACTACGCGATCACACGACGCATTACAGCGAACTCAAACTGGCACAACCCGCCGGTTCTTCTCAAAAACGGCGAGAAAGCGGAGTTTATCAAACAGCGGAGCGGTTTCGTTCTCGCGGGACTTGACGGCTACAAATACAAGCAGGAGGAACTTCAACTTTCCCCCGGCGATGAAATGTTCTTCTATA
>JAKSPH010000066.1 GCA_024404975.1 Clostridia bacterium
GCGAAACGCTCGCGCTCCCTGAAATCTTTGTGAGCGAGAGCCGCAATTCCGTGGATTTTGACGCGTGGAAACTCCACGCATACTGCCTCAAGCATTTTCCCCGCAAGAAAATGCCCGTGATGTACGACACATGGCTTTGGTGCTTCGACGAACTGCACCTTGACGCGCTCACCGAACAGGCGAAAAACGCGCACGACCTCGGTTTTGAGATCTTCGCCATTGATGCCGGCTGGTTCGGCACCGGACGGGATTGGTATTCCGGCGTCGGCGACTGGAAAGAAAATCAGACCTGCGCGTTTGCCGGAAAGATGCGGGAATTCTCCGATTTCGTCCACTCCCTCGGCATGGGCTTCGGCGTTTGGATGGAACCCGAACGTGCAAGAGCGGATTCCGAATCCGTGAAGAATCACCCCGATTTTTATCTCGGTGAAGGCGGGGACCGTTTCCTCGATTTCGCCAATCCCGAAGCATTCGATTATATTCTGAACATGACTTCTTCGCTCATTGAAACCTATCGCATCGACTACATGAAATACGATTTCAACGCAACTCTGCCCTACGATCCGTCGCACGCTTCCTTCATCCGCTACGCGCAAGGCAGACAGAATTTCTATAAATCTTTGCGGCGCAAGTATCCGGATCTGTACATGACCCGCTGCGGTTCGGGCGGGTACGTGATGGCGCTTTCCGCGATGGAAGCCGCCGACAGTTTCTGGCTCTCCGACAATCACGGTCCGACTTCCATGCTTCGCGTTTACAAGGACACCGCAAAGCGGCTGCTTCCCTGCGCCATTGAAAAATGGAACGTGCAGACCGTCGCACCGCACGTTCATCCCTACGCTGAAACCTTGCAACACGATATGATCGTCAATTGCGACGATGCCGCCTTCACGTCCGTGATCCGCGTTTCGGAAGATTACGCGCTCGGTATGCTCTCCGGCTCGCCGTTCGGGTTCTCCTGTGATCTGACGGTATTCCCCGAAGACTACAAGAACAAGATCCGTCAGGCGGTCGCGAAGTTCAAGGCGGAACGTGAATACTACGCCGGTGCCGTCGTGAAGATCCTCGCCGACACCGAGAATGTCACGGCTTTGCAATACGAGAACGGCAGGAAATCCGTCATTGCGCTCTTCACCGGCGTGATCGCGCAAGATACCGTCACGGTGTTCCCGCAGGTCGACGGCGAAAAATCCTATCGCATCGCGGGCGAGATCCGAAGCGGCAAGGACCTTGCCGAAAACGGAGTTTGCTTCCCGGATCTGAAACGGTACGGGTTCTGCGAGAAGGTATTGGAAGAGATCTGACTCAACACGCTTTCATACAAAAATCCCTCGGAAGATGAGTTCCGAGGGATTTTTTCTTTTTGTCAATTCACGTATTCGCGAAGGAGAAAACTGATCAGCGCAACTACCGCGAGGAAGAAGATCAGCGGCAAAAGCAGGATCAGCAATTTTATTGTCACTCTGATGGGTTTGCTTTTTATTTGATTAACCTGCGCATAAACGACGTCGTCTTTATTTACAAACGGGAGAACGAGAATGGTCGCTATCATTTTTAACGTTTTCATACGGGTTCCTTCTCTGCTTCGACTTCTTTTCTCCTATTATAACACATCTTTTTCGGATTTGCAAATACAAATTTTCGATTGTTCGACGATTTTTCGCACTTTCGGCCGCAAATATATTTTTCCCCTCGGCTGAGGGGGCTTTGTGGCAGTGAAAGGAATTCGTAAGGAGCGGAGCGACGGAATAGCGGAGCGGGCAAACTCGTTTGCGTAAGCGGAGCGTCAGCCGAGGGAACCGAGGGTTGTGTTCCGGCGGAACACTGCGGGGTACCCGCACGAATCGCTCTCCTCGAAGAAAAAAATAAAAACCCTCGGATGAGGGTTTTTATTTTTTGGCGGAGAGAGAGGGATTCGAACCCTCGGTGCATTTGACTGCACACCTGATTTCGAGTCAGGGCCGTTATAACCACTTCGATATCTCTCCATTGGACTTGGTAATTATATCACAAAAAGTCAGGGATTGCAAGTCTTTTTTTCGTTTTTGCAAAGATTTTTGCGAATTGGGATTGAAACGGGTTCATTTCTATGTTACAATAAGGGAAAAACACGGAACAGATGAAAACACAACTCGCAAACGTCGCTTTCCGCGACGACTATATCCGAATTTATCAGAACGCAAGACGCTATATGGCGCAAAACGGAAATCCCGAACAGTGGGCGGGCAAGGATTTTGCGCTTGACGTAGAACGCGACATCGCGGATGGAGTTCTCTATGAAACGAGAAACGACGACGGTGTTCTGCTCGGCGTATTCGCCATGCTTCCCTCCCCCGATCCGACGTACGCCGTGATCGACGGCAAGTGGCTGACCGACGGCGATTATTACGTTTTGCACCGCGTGGCTTCCTCCTTCGCCGAGGGGAGATTCCTTGAGCGCGTGCTGGAATACGCATCCGGCGTTTGTCCGGTTCTGCGCATCGACACGCACAGGGACAATCTGCCCATGCAGAAAGCCATTCTCCGCAACGGTTTTACCTACTGCGGGATCATTACTCTTGAAAACGGAGATCCGCGCCTCGCTTACGAGCGGATCCGCAAATAAAAAAACGCCGGTTATCGGCAACAGGATTTTACTATGACAGACAGAGAAATCGCAGAACTCAAACGCACATTCAAACCCGAACGGGCGACCGCTTCCGAACTTTACGGTTGCTACGTCAACGCAAACGGAGATATTATTTCCACTTACCGGCAATCGCTCGGACTTCTCGGCGACGAGGAGTGCGAAAGTTATTTTTCCTTATTTAAAAAGACGCTCTCCGGCGCGCAGAACAGAAATCTCTACTCCGTTCCGTTCGCGACCGCGGAAGTCGAAAAAGGTGAGAAGCACGGTCTTTTGATGAAACTCCGCTCGACCAACCTTTCCGACGAGGAAGCGAGAGGCGAACTCTACCGCAAGATCACCTCCTCTTACAAGAGTGAGGAAAACTACGTCATTCTGGCGATCAGCTGCCACTACGACGTTGTGAAAAAAGACAGGAACAACGAGGGCGGTGAATCCGCGTTCACGCACAGTTTCATCGTTGTGACGGTCTGCCCCGTCAAATCCACGAAAACCGCGCTTGCCTACGATGCCGATGACAAGAAGTTCAAGGCATTCCCCGCGGCGCACGCGATCAACGCGCCGGAAGTCGGTTTCACCTTCCCTGCCTTCGACAACAGAGAAACGAACATTTACAACGCGCTGTTCTTTACGAAAAACACCGCGGAGACCTACCACGATCTCACGGAGAATCTGTTCAATTTCACCATCGCGATGGCGGCAAAGACGCAGAAGGACGTATTTGACACCGTACTCGCCGAGGCACTCGACGATGACTGTTCCTTCCGCGTGATGCGCGCCGTACATCAGACGGTTTCGGACAAGATCGACGCGCACAAGGAAGCGAAGATCCCCGAACCGCTCCTCATGGGAAAAGCCGAAGTCAAAGACATTCTCGAAGAAGTCGGGATCCCCGAAGAAAAACTCGAAAAGTTCACGGAGAAGTTTGCGGAGAACTTCGGTGCCAACACGGAACTCTCGCCGAAAAATCTCGTCAACCCCAAGAAATTCGAACTCAAGACCGCAAACGTCAAGGTTTCCGTGGAACACGGTTATGAAAACCTCGTGGAAACCAAGATCATCAACGGCAAACCCTATATCGTCATCAGCGCCGAGGGCGGCGTGGAACTCAACGGCATCGACGTGAAGATCACAGACTGATGAAAAAAGATAAGCGATGGAGCGATCCACCGCTTTTTCTTTGCCAAAAATCAGGAAAATGCCTCGAAAAACGGAGAATGTCGGCGTTTTTCTGTCATTTTTGGTAATTGTTACCAAAGTTGAGAGGAAATTTTTGGTAATAATTTTGCATCGAAAGTACTTGAAATTATTGGTAAATTGTGGTAAAATACTGACAGTTTCCAAATTATGGGAGTTTAATGAATTTGAAGGAGAAAGTTATGGAAAACAAAACCAATATTTTGATTTGCGTCGAAAACGACGCGGAAAGACGGATCATCCGGGACGTGCTGAAAAACGGAGGTTATCCGCAGACGGAGGAAGCGACCCGCGGCGAAGAAGCCGCGATGATGCTCCACCACGAGGAATACGCGATCGCGCTCGTGGACAGTTGGCTCCCCGGACTTGACGGTGTCGGCGTACTCCGCGCCTGTGCGGACATCCCTGCGGAAAAGAAACCTACCTTTATTTTCTTATCCGCGGTGAGCAAAGAATCTCTCTTGATGGAGGCATCGGACGCGGGTGCTGAGATCTGTCTTGTCAAACCGTTCGACAAGGGTTCCCTGCTCTCGCACATCCGTGCTCTGATGCGGCTTCGCGAAAAGAGCCGCGGTGGCTCGGTGATGATCAATCCCACCTTGCCCGATATGGAATCGCAGGTGACAAAGATCATCCATCAGATCGGCGTTCCGGCGCACATCAAGGGATACCAGTATCTGCGTTCCGCGATCCTCATGACGATCGACGACAACGAGATCATCAATTCCGTCACAAAAGTACTCTACCCGTCCGTGGCGAAAAAGTACCAAACGACGACTTCCCGCGTGGAGCGTGCCATTCGCCACGCGATCGAGGTGGCATGGGACAGAGGGGACGTGGACACACTCAATTCCTTCTTCGGATACACGATCCAGAATTCCCGAGGAAAACCGACCAATTCCGAGTTCATCGCGATGATCGCGGACAACCTTCGTTTGAAGAGCAAATACCCCGCCGTTTGAGAATACGCAATAAAAAAGTGGGCAAGTACCGATTTCGGCAACTGCCCACAATTTATTGAAAAGATCAGAGAGAACGTCTGCCTTCGAACGCGCGGTAAAGCGTGACGTCATCGGCGTATTCGATATCGCCGCCGACGGGGATTCCGTAAGCCAAACGGGAGGTCTTCACGCCGTAGGGTTCGAGAACTCTGGCAAGGTATGCCGCCGTAGTATCGCCCTGCGGGGTGGCATTCGCGGCGATGATGACTTCCGTCACACCGCCCGCACTCACGCGGTCGATGAGTTCTTTGATATGGAGTTTATCGGGTGTGATACCGTCAAGGGGCGCAAGCGCACCGCCGAGAACGTGGTATTTTCCGCGATAACCGCGAACTTTTTCCATAACGGTAACGTCTTTGGGATTCTCTACGACACAGATCACGGAAGGATCACGGTCAGAATCCGCACAAATATCGCACTCGCCCCCCGCGGAAAGTCCGCAGCACACGGGACACATGGCAATATCTCTCTTGACACCGATCACGGCATCCGCAAAGAGTTCCGCTTCTTCCGGCGACAAATTCAAGGTCGCGAAAGCATAGCGAGTCGCCGTCTTTTCACCGACGCCCGGCAAACGGCGGTACGCGTCGATCAGTTTTCGGATCGGTACGATATAATCCGCCATCAGAACAGCCCCGGCATATTGAGGTTGCCCGTGATCTTGCCCATTTCTTCGGCGCTCACAGCTTCTACCTTCTTGATTGCCTCGTTGACACCGGCAACGATGAGATCTTCGAGCGTTTCGATGTCGTCGGGATCTACGATCTCGGGACTGAGTTTTACGGAAAGGATCTCTTTTTTACCGTTGATCTTCACGTTTACGACACCGCCGCCTGCGGCTACTTCGTATTCCTGCGCTTCAAGTTCGGCTTGCTTTGCCTGCATATCTTCCTGCATTTTCTGTGCCTGCTTGAGCATGGACTGCATATTCTGGGGACCTTGGCTCATACCTTGAGGTAATCTGACTTTCATGTTTTTATCCTTTCTTAGGGCGGGATGTGGACTCCCGGATTATTGATTTTCGATAGCGGCGTCGATCTCGTCCGCCAGGTTTACAGTGGCTCCGCCTTCCGCCTGCCGGATGGCGAGATGGATCTCGGAGGGGGGACAATTCTCTGTTTCCGCGATGATCCCGCGGAGGATGCCGACGTCCGTCGGACTGTCCGCAAGACTTTCGGCAAAGAATTTACTCATGGTGATCACAAAGGACTTTTCACCGTTGCACTCACAGGATGCCTTGATGAATTTCACGGAGAGCGGCGGCTTGATCTGCCCGATCTTCTCGACGACACGTCCGAATTTCGCATACGGTTCCGGCGTGAAGGAAGGAGAGGTCGGTGCCTCTTTGGGGGCGCTCTCTGCGGCGGGTTTTTGGGGTTCGGGCGGCAAGGTTTCGATCGTCGGTGCTTCCGCAGGTGCGGGAACACCGCTCAATTTCAAGAGGGAGATCTGCTTTTCGAGTTCCTCAACGCGAAGGGCAAGGGATTCCGCAGACAGTGTGAGTTTCGGATCGCACATTCTCGTGACGGCGATCTCCGCGACGGCGCGTTTCGCACCCGCGGTCCTCTGCATATCGGAAAGTGCGTTCTGAAGAAGCGAAGTATGATAGATGAGTTTCGGCATGGAGAATTTCTCCGCCAACGCTCTCAGTTGTTCAAACTCGGAATCGGTAAGATCAAGGTAGGTTTTCGCGCGGTCGGTGGATTTGAACACCATAAGATCGCGGTAAGCATCCGTAAGATCTGCCCAGAATACGGAGAGATCCACGCCGGAAGTGTTGACTTCACGGATGACGTCGTAAGCGGACTCGAAGTTCCCGACGGAAAGTGCGTCCAGCATACGGTAGGCGTGCTGACGGTTCCCCGCTCCGACGACCGAACTGACAAGATCGGCATCAATGAGCGTGCGGGAACCCGCGCAGAGTTCCAGAAGGCTGACCGCGTCGCGCATACCGCCCATGGCGGCTCTGGCGATCATTCCCGCGCCGTCGTCGTTGATCTCGATGCCCTCGGCTTTCGCGATATGGAACAGGCGGTCTTTGATATCCGCGGTGGAGATGCGCTTGAAATCGAATCTCTGACAGCGGGAAACGATGGTGGTCGGGAGTTTATTGAATTCGGTCGTTGCGAGGATGAACACGACGTACGTCGGCGGTTCCTCAAGCGTTTTGAGAAGCGCGTTGAACGCTGAGGAGGACATCATGTGTACCTCGTCGATGATATAGACACGGTAACGGAGTTCCGCGGGGGTGAAGGCGATCTCGTCTTTGAGGTTTCTGACGTTATCGACACCGTTGTTTGAAGCGGCGTCCATTTCAATGACGTCGGTGGACGTGCCGCGGTCTACGGCAAGACAAGCCGCGCACTCGTTGCAGGGATTTCCGTCTTTCGGATGAAGGCAGTTGACCGCCTTCGCAAGAATCTTGGCACAGGAAGTTTTTCCCGTTCCGCGGGAACCGCAGAACAGATAGGCGTGGGATACCGTCCCCGCCATAACT